>NATW01000126.1 GCA_003094555.1 gamma proteobacterium symbiont of Ctena orbiculata | reverse complement strand
TAATCCAGGTAGTCGCCAAAATCCAGATCAGCGCCGATACCGGTGGAAATCACAGTGGAAAAACCGATATCGTTTACCTCGGCCCAGTCGAGGATGGCGGTGCAGATCGCTCCTGATTGGGAGACCAGGGCCAGATTGCCCGGGGTCGCGTTGTTGTTGCCGAAAGTGATGTTGAGCCCTTTATCCGGGCGGATCAACCCGAGGCAGTTGGGGCCGATGAAGCGTATCCCATACTCCTTCGCCAGCTCCACCACCTTATCTTCCAGACGGCGCCCGGTTACGCCGGTTTCACGAAAACCGGCAGACAGGATGATCATGGTCTTGACGCCATGTTCACCACAGGCCTGAACGATTGCGGGAATCGTTTTTGCCGGTGTGGCGACCACTGCCAGTTCGACAGGTTTATTGATTACATCGATACTCTTATAGGCCTTTTTACCCTGAACCTTGTCATGCTTCAGGTTGATCGGGTAGATCTGACCCTTGAATCCGGCTGAAATGAGGTTTTTGAATACCACCTCGCCGACGGAGTTTTTCCTGTCGCTGGCGCCAAACATGGCGATGCTTTTTGGCGAGAAGAGAGGTGTCAAATAGTGTGATTGCATGATCTACAGCCTGTTGAACTTCGGAAGATGATATGGAGTATGATGTCCTTGATTACCCATTAAGGCAGAGTGAGAAATTCTGACAATATCGAGAAAGAAAAAATCAGTGAATATCACTCTTGAGTAGCGGCAAGATGGGTTTGAAGTTTACCTTTATATGATGACAAATTCTTTAACTAAGTAGTGATTTTTAAAAGATGATAGTGAGTATTACTTAGTTAAATAGAGACTTTGAAAGTGGGGGTTGGAGATTGAAGACCGCGTATATAACACACCCGGATTGCCTATTGCATGATACCGGTGTGGGACACCCAGAAAACGCAGCCCGTCTGCAGGCGATAGATGACCGCTTGATGGCTGCACAACTGTATGATTTTTTACGCCATTACGATGCACCCGAGGTGACCAGGGAGCAGTTGCTACGCTGTCACGATGCAGCCTATCTCTCTCAGGTCGACAAGTTGATGCCTCAAACCGGTCATGCCCATCTCGATCCGGACACGGTTGTCAGCCCGCAGAGTCTACAGGCGGCGAAACGGGCGGCGGGTGCCGTCATAAAAGCGGTCGACCTGATCATGAACGAGGATCTGTCGAATGCCTTTTGTAACGTCAGGCCTCCAGGCCATCATGCAGAAAGAATGCGTACCATGGGGTTTTGTATCTATGGTAACGCCTCTGTCGGTGCTGCCCATGCCATGGAGGTGTATGGATTGCAACGGGTCGCCATACTCGACTTCGATGTGCATCATGGCAATGGCAGTGAAGATATCTTTCGCGACGACCGACGGGTGATCGTCTGTTCCACCTTTCAACACCCTTTCTATCCTTATACCGCCATTGAGGAGAGTCCCGATCATATTATATGCGCGCCCCTGGAGGCGACGGCGAAGAGTGCTGATTTCAAGGAAGCTGTTACCAGCCATTGGTTGCCGGCACTGAATCACTTTAGACCGCAGATGTTCTTTGTCTCCGCCGGATTCGATGCCCATATCGAGGATGACATGTCGGGCGTCAGTTTGACGGAAGCGGATTATCGCTGGGTGACAGAGCAGATCAAGGGGTTGGCGGATCAGTACGCCAACGGCAGGATTGTCTCAGTGCTGGAGGGTGGCTATGAACCCCGCGCCCTGGCGCGCAGCGTCGAGGCGCATATCCGAGTGTTGATGGATTTGAATTGAGGGATAAGTCCGCAAATGAACGCAAGTGGATTTTATTCATTCCGCTCGGACCATCAATTTTGTAGGGTTTTTATTTAAACTGCTGATTGCATTCATTTGCGGACATATTTAAGACTATGACATTCAGTTTCTATTGGCATGACTACGAGACCTGGGGCGCCGATCCGCGCCGCGACCGGGCGTCTCAATTCGCGGGTGTGCGTACCGACGCGGAGCTGAATCCAATCGATGACCCGTTGGTCATCTACTGCAAGCCGAGTGACGACATGCTGCCCCAGCCGGAGGCCTGCCTGGTGACTGGCATCACCCCGCAAAAGGCGTTTCAAGAGGGATTGATCGAGGCGGAATTCATCAAGCGGATCCAACAACAGCTTTGCGTACCCGAGACATGTGGCGTCGGTTACAACACCATTCGCTTCGATGATGAGGTGACGCGCCACACCCTGTATCGGAATTTCTACGATCCCTACGCACGGGAGTGGCAGAACGGATCATCCCGCTGGGACATCATCGATATGGTACGTTTGACCCATGCCCTGAGACCGGAGGGTATCGAGTGGCCGCAAAACGAGGCGGGTGTCACCAGCTTCCGTCTCGAGGTGCTCAGCGCCGCCAATGGCATCTCCCATGAATCCGCCCATGATGCCCTGTCGGATGTGTATGCAACCATCGAGCTGGCGCGGCTGATAAAACAGCGCCAGCCAAAGCTCTATGACTATCTGTTAAACAGTCGTAATAAAAAAGTAATTGCCGGCCGACTGAACCTGCAGCAGCGCCAGGCGGTGTTGCATGTCTCTTCCATGTATCCGGCCGCGCTGGGTTGTATCGCCATGGTTGTGCCTCTGCTGAAGCATCCGGTCAATCCCAATGGGGTGATCGTATACGATCTGCGCCATGATCCGGCACCTCTGTTCGAGCTGTCGGAAGAGGTGCTGCATGAACGGTTATTTACACCCACTGCAGATCTGCCTGAGGGAATTGAGCGTCTTCCCTTAAAGACGGTACATATCAACAAGTGCCCGGTGATAGTCCCACTCTCCACCCTCACAGAGGAAGCGGCGCAAAGGTGGTGTATCGATGTGAAACAGGGTGAAGACTATCGACAAAGGTTGTTGGCTGATGCAGCTTTCATCAACAAGGTGGCGTCTATCCATAAAGCAAGGGAGTTCGAGCCGATCAGTGATCCCGATCAGGCACTCTATAGTGGTGGATTCTTTTCCCGCGATGATCGTCAGCGTATGGATGCACTATTAGCCACCGAGCCGGCATCACTGGTCCAATTCCCCCTGGTCTTTGATGATGCCCGTCTACCGGAAATGGTGTTCAGGTATCGTGCAAGAAACTGGCCGGACCTGCTTACAGAGGAGGAAAGACAGCGCTGGCAGGAGTTTCGTGAAGCCAGGTTACTGGAGGCCGATGGCGGTGGCACTATTACCCTGGATGAATATCTGGCGAAGCTCGACGACTTGGAAGCGGATCAGCTGCTCTCCCCGGAAAAACGGGCGTTGATCGGTCCGTTGCTGGCCTGGGCCGAACAGATTGCTCCCGGCTAGTGGGCTGGCTGAGAGTTACAATACTTCCCGCTTAGCCCACTAGGACTCGGTTTGAAAAAATCGCTCAAACCCAGGGTGAGGCTTGCCGCACCTCATACAACTACTCCCCGGTCCACTTCTGCAAGGCTTCGATAATCCCCTTCGCCTGGTCCTTGCTGGAGATGTTGAATTTACTCTTTTGCATGTATTCCCCGCTACGTTTCTGGTAGCGGCGGATGGTGAATTTGTCTGCACCGTACTGTTGCTTGGCCCTGTCCCAATCCTGATAGCGAAATATGATGGTTGTCCATGCTCCCTTGGAGAGTACGACCTTATCCAGCTCCTTGACCACGTCGACGCCATCTTCCGAGTAGGTGACGCTAAGTTCTTCAGGTGTTGATGCCATGTGAAATACTGTTCCTAATTTTTAATGGGTGATAACTCGTGTTCAGCGCTCATCACTGGCACCGAACTGGCGTAGAATTCTTTCGATAGCACGATTTTTCCGTTCAAGGGCAATCGCCAATGGTGTCTGCCCCGCCCGATTCCGGATATCCAGACTGGCCCCGCGGTTGATGAGGTATTTGGCTACTACCCGCTGATCATTGAGAATCGCCGAATGCAGGGGAGTATTACCTTCCGCATCGGTATTATCAAGTGCCGCACCCTGGCGTAACAGGAATCCAATCACATCCCGATCGGCACTGCCCAGTCTCGCGGTCTCATGCAGGGCAGTGTCCGGATCAAGTTTTGCCCCTTGCTTGAAAAGATATTCCGCAACAATGGTGTTGCGTGAAATCAGGGCCTTGAGCAGAGGTGAGTGGCCTTGTGGATCGGCAAGCTCCAGATCAGCGCCGTTCTTGACCAGGATCTTGGTAATCACAAGGCTGCCCTTTGTCGCCGCCACATGCAGCGGCGCGAATCCATCCGGTCCGGGTTTGTTGATGTCGGCATTCCAATGGATATTGCGTTCCAGTTGATCGATATCACCGACCTGGACTGCGCGTGCCAGCGTGATTGTCGGTTCACTGGGCTGACTACAGCCGATGAGCGTGTAGAGACAGATGAGACTGATAAGGTTGAATCTGTTGGGCATAGTGGATGATAGTAAATGGTTCTCTACCAAAGCTGCAAGTACGGGCTGTCAATGATTGGCCTGATGGCATCCACGTGATAGGGTTGATCCGACATGATAACAAAATTAATCCTCACCCTTACGGTCATTGCCATCGCCTGGTTGGTAGTCAAAAACAGACAGCAGCGGGTAGAGGCCATCTCCCACGATCGACAGCCCGGCGTCCCTGCAAGGCAGGGTGCAAATCCCTTGATGAAATGGGGTGCATACTCCCTGTTGGCGATGCTGTTGCTGGGCAGTGGGGGCTACCTGTTCGTACAGTGGCAGGACTCCACACGTGTGGTCACTGTAATAGTGGTCGACACCCAGACAGGAAGAAGTGTGAGTTACCAGGCGCGGCGAGGTGATATCGAGGAGCGCTATTTCGTCACCCTGGATGGCAGGGAGGTGAGTGTGGCCAATAATGAACGCATCGAACTGGAATCGGCCTCCCGGCAGCGCCCTTGAGGCCCGCGTTTGCTCCAGGTTTTGTCAGATCTGCCGATATATAGCCAGAAGCATAGCCAACTCCCCGCCTGAATACCTGGGGGTCAGGGCTGTAAATGAAAATTGGTAATCGGTGAGTAGCCTCTGTCACATGTCATTCTCCCATCGCGTCATCAAACAGTGTTATACGATGCAGGGTTCCGCCCGCTACACGGGTTTGAAAGGGGCTGTCTATAATCTGCTGGAAAATCCACGCGCCCCGATCCGTCCCTATTTCGATATCTTCATGATCCTGCTCGTGCTGACCACGGTGTGGATGCTGATCTATGAAGTGAAAAATGACTTGGGGCTGTTTGGCGATCTGTTCGAGATGATCGCCGTTGGCATATTCATCATCGAGTATCTGTTGCGTTTCTGGATCTTCAATGACAGCCACAAGGTGATACTCGAGCGTTATGAGCGGGCCGAGTTTATCAATGAACCCTTCCGCCTCTGGCCTGCACTATGGCATGCAGTAATGGGTAAACTGCGATATGTCATCCAACCGCTGGCGATTATCGATCTGCTGGCGATTATTCCAAGCTACCGGCCGTTGCGCTTCCTGCGTATCTTTTTGCTGTTTCGTCTCTTCAAGCTGTTCCGCTACACCCGCAGTATCAGTGAATTCGTCAAGGTGCTATCCGAGAAGCGGATAGAATTGGTGACCCTGTTCATCTTCATGGCATTCATCACCTTTACCGCCGCCACAGCGATATTCTTCTTTGAGGCCGATCAGCAGGATGCCGAGATAACCGGTTTCTTTGACAGTGTATATTGGGCGCTGGTGACCATGTCTACGGTGGGTTATGGCGACATAACACCCCATACCACCGAGGGCCGGGTTATCACCCTGGTACTGATCATTGCCGGCTTGGGTGTAATCTCATTTTTCACCTCGATCATCGTTTCCGCCTTCGGCGAGAAGATCGATGAAATTCGCGCCCATCGGATCTATTCCGAGGTGGAGCGCAAACGCATCGACACCCTGGTGTGCGGCTTTGGACGGGTAGGTCAGGTGGTCGCAGAGCGTATGGCTGCGGACAAACGTCCATTTATCGTGATAGATCCCCTGGAAGAGAATGTGCGCATCGCCAAGCAGCGAGGCCATCTGGCGGTGGTCGGGGATGGTGAGGATACCGAGCTGCTATCGAGCCTGGGTATCGAAAAGCGTATCCGGCGGCTGCTGTGTCTCACAGGGGATGACGTGATCAACGTCTATATCACCCTTTCCGCAAAACAGTTGAATCCGCATATCGAGATTATCTCCCGCGCCAATCATCGGGAGAATGTTTCCAAGCTCGATCGTGCAGGGGCCGACTACTGCGTCGCTCCGAATGAGGTGTTCGGTCTGATGGCTGCCCAGTATGCCGGGCAACCGGTCGCATTCGAGGCCATTTACGGACTCTTGACCGGACAATCCCAAGAGGGGATTGAGGCGGTGCGCATCAAGCATGAAAGTGTGTTGGTTGGGCGGCGTATGGATAGCATCGATTTCAAGCAGCGTAAACTGACACCCTTTGGCGTGATACGCGAAGAGAGTGCCGAAACGGCTGAAGAGCACGCCCGCTATAATCTGCAAGGGCGCTGCTTCTTCTTTAATCCGAAACACAATTTCACCCTCAACAAGGATGATCTGTTAGTCCTGCTGGGACATGAATACAGCGTGGTTCACTTCCGTGATTGTCTCGAAAGGGGAACACTCTGATGAGCCGGCTCGATACCTTGATATTCGGTTGCAGCGCACTCGGTCATGAGGTCGCGATGCAATTGGCGGAGCGTGGTATTCAGGCCTATCTCTACAGCAACGATATGGATGAGGTGGGCGCGCTGCTGGCCAAGGGAGCGCAGGCAGCCGTGGTCGATTTCAAGGATGATGACAAGCTGCGAGAAATCGGCATCGGCAGATGGGTGAAGACGATTTTCTGTCTCTTTTCCGAAGAACCGAACAATCTCTTTCTGACCCTGTCCGCCAGGGCCCTGGATGCCGATCTCAAGATTGTCTGCGTGTGTGAGTCAGCGGCGTCCGGGGAGCGTTTAAAGGCGGCGGGAGCGACAAAAGTAATCGATCCCTACGAGATCAGCGGTCACCGGGTGCATGAGCGTATTGCCAGACCCTATCTGGTGGAGATGCTGGAAAGCTCGCTGTTTGGCAAACATATCGATATCGCCGAGATAGAGATGCCCGAAGGCTCCAGCTTATCCGGTGTAGTGTTGAATGATCTGCAACTGGAAAAACAATTCAATCTGATCATCACCGGTGTGGTTGACCTGGAGTTGGGGAATCAGCTGATCTTCGCCAACAGTGGCGTATCCCACCGCTTGCATGCAGGGGATATATTGGTCGTGATCGGGCCGGACCGGGAGATTTCCCGTCTCAAGCAGGCCGTTGCTGACAATTTATTGGAACCTCCACCAGAATCCCGTGATCTATAGAGTCGATCAGGGCTCGCCGACAGATTCCGCCCGATCCTAAGCGGGGGCGCTTTGCAGAATAGCCGACATGGGGTCTGCTGCGGCATTGCCGGCTTGGACCTTTGCTGCCGCTTCGGGGGTTGTCGCTATCTGCTGTAGAATGTTTTCGAGTAGTGAGCGGGCCTCTTCGGGTGTCTCCAGGTTGGACGCCGGGGCCTGGATGCGGTTGTTCTCTAAATCGTAGAGTCGACGTGCCTGATCCACATCAACTGTCGTGCTGCTTGCTTCTGAGGCCTGAGTTTGCTGAGTCGTGGCTTGTGCCGATGCCTCTGCTGTTTTCTGGCTGGTGTGGGACCGCCCCGACTGATCTGTCGATGTATTGATGGGTTTGTCACTGTTGACGGGGCTGATCATAGTGCTAACTCCTCTAGAGACAAAAATTTGACGCATTCAGCTGCAATTCAGTGTTTAAAATGGATAATGCTAGAAACGTGCCAATAAACTATTGCGGAGTATAGCCAAATGGAAATAGCTCAGGAGATTTTCAAATGATTGTGCGAATTCAAGCCCTATTCCTGGTCATGGGGCTGATGCTCGCTGGATCTTCAGTGGCAGCGAAGGCGCCTGTGCTTGGCGAGCAGCTGGAATACACGCTGAAATTCAGGGGTGTGATTACCGGTTTCGTGGAGCTGGATATCGCTAAAATGACCATGGCTGTGGAGCAGACAATGGGGCGTGTTGATGATCATCCAGCCTTTGTCACAAGCCTGCAGCTTACCACTGAGCCCTATCGTAAGGCGGAGATGCTCTATCCCGTGAGGTTGCACTATCGCAGTTGGCTGGATGCGCGCAAACTGAATCCCTTGGTAGCAGTTAAATCCCTTAAAACGAGGGAGCACAAAGAGGCGCTGCTGTGGTTCGATCATAACCAAGGAGAGGCCTTTCATTACCAGCCTGGCGAGTTGGACAGCGAACAGACTGGCAAGCCTCCGCAAAGTCTGCAGCAGACCACTCAGCTACCCGATGAGCAATGGGAGAAACTGTTACAGACCCATCGTATCGCCCTTGGTGACACAGAGGCATTGGACTATATCAGTTTTCTCCACCGACTCCGCAGCATGCCGCTGAAGAGCGGTGAACAGATCGATTTCTCCACCTTCAATGGGAAGGAGATCAATACCTATCGGGTCAAAGTGAATCAGGAACGGTTGGTACGCGCCGGGTGGAATCGCCCTGCGTTTAAAGTCAGATTGTGGGAGCTTGATCCCGAGAGTGGCAAAGGGACTGACAAGGCTGAGTTCTGGTTGAGTGATGACGAGGAACGCCTGTTACTGCGCTTCTACGCGGAACGCACCTTTGGCGCCATGGAGGGGATTCTTGAGACGGGTCGACCCCTTGGCAGTGAAGACGCCGGTTTTTCAGAAGCAACACAGTCCTCCCTTGAACGCTATCTTGGCTTTTAGTCTCTAACTCCCTTCCGATAAGGTGATTTACCCTGATTCGATTATTCGTCCGAGAGCTTGAATTTTGCCTTGCCCTGGCTCGGCTCCGGTTTGGGTTCAACCACATCCAAGTGGTCGATATTTGGGATAGGTGCAGGTTCAACAGGGGTTTGACAATCCTCCAGGCTACCCTGGTTGGCCGGTGACATACTCAAGGCCGCGGTGTCGATCGCAGGTGCCTCGGCAGGTGCCTCTTCAATCAAAGTCACCCCTGGCTTATCCAATTCCAGCGCGGATGTATCGATCTCGAGGGGTTCCGGCTCAGCGGTTTCATCGATTATGATGCCCGGTTTGTCCATATCCAGCGAGCTGATATCGGGGATCTCCGCAGCCTCCACTTCGGGTGTGCAATCGCTCAAATCAAAGCCTTGTGCTGATGATAACTCGTAGTCCGGTACCGCAATGGGTGTCATGTCTGAATCGGTTTCTGTGGCGGGTTCCATGGGCCCCTCCGCGAAGGTCAACTCGCTACTGCCTGAGCCGGCATCGGTGGCTACAACCCTTGGTTCTTCCCTCGCACGGGGTGGTTGAGCTGGTTTTGGTGCAGGAGGAGGGGTACCGGCTGGCACGATATCCACCAATCCACCGGCATCGCGGAAGGTGACGCGAAATTTAATCGCCCGATCCATATCGATGCCCTTTTTGATCGGGATCGGCTTGCCGCTGAAGAGTCGATCAAGCTTATCGCCCTGCAGTTTGAAAACAGCGCCGATTTTGCGCTTAACTTCTACCGGATCATGATCCTTGATAATGGTGCCGGAAAAATAGACATCATAGGTTTCAGCGGTCATGGCTGCGTATCTCCTGGGTTCCTGTCACTCTTCCAAGAACGCTTATTAATACTGTAGACATCTTTGTCCTGAAGAAAAGGAATCATCAGCATTCCCGTGAGCCGGGTCGTAATTTGGGGGTCTCTGAAGGAGCTGAGGCCGATATCCATCCCTTGCTGCCCAAGCCGGGGTTGCTGGCAATAGGTGCCCATCATCCTGTCCCAAAGGGAGAGATTGAATCCAAAGTTGCTGTTCGTCTCGTTCGGTTCTACCGAGTGGTGTACTCGATGCATATCCGGTGTCACGATAATCCAGCGTAATACCCTGTCGAGGTGGGGTGGCAGTCTGATATTGGCATGATTGAACATTGCCATGCCGTTCAGCAATACCTCGAATATTACCACCGCCACCACCGGTGGGCCCAATGCGGCTATGGTCGCGATCTTGATCAACATTGAGAGGATGATCTCGATCGGGTGAAAACGGGCGCCGGTGGTAAGGTCATAATCCGGGTCGGCATGGTGCACCCGGTGGAGACGCCACAACATGGGAATTGCATGCACCATTACATGTTGCAGATAGATCACCATATCCATGACCAGAACCGCGATAAGGGCGCTTAACCAGAAGGGTAGTGCGATAGCGTTCAAGACCCCCCAGCCGGCATGGGTGGTGAATGCCGCCATCCCCACAGCCGCCGCCGGAAAGAGTAAACGCAACACCAGGGAGTTCAAAATCACAATACCGATATTCCCCAACCAGCGTTTAGTACGGGGGTAGCGCAGTTCGCGGCAAGGCGAGGCTATCTCCCACAGGGCCATGATGGCGAATACTGCGAAAAAAGCCGTTAGTCGAATCGACAGCTCATGCTCGAGGATAAAATCAGACATATATCTTGCTTGTGGCCAGGGTGATATTGGAATATCCCAAGTTTAACCGAAAAGATTGCAGTAATACTGGTTAGCTTGGATGCCTAAAATTGTAGATTCTGCCCTAAATGGGTATGGCGGTGTCTATAATTATGTATATATCATGGGAAAAAATATAATTCCCAGTCCCAATAATCTCCTACAACAGTAATCTATCTATGTTTGAGAAAGACCCACGAACATTCTCGCCCGAGTACAAGAATCTGTCGCCAGAGCAGAAGGCGATGGTCAAGCTCGAAATCACCTTGACCAACTTCTTCAAGTCCTTCGACAAGAGCATGTCCCGCTGGGAGCGGATGATCTATCCCATGCTGGTGGTTGTCGGGGTGCTCGGCCTCTCCGGTTTCTACCTTATCTACAATGTCACAAACGACATGCATACCCTGACGCAACAAGTAGACCCGCGCATGGAGGAGCACCTCCAGTCGATGTCGGAGAACATGGGCCAGTTGGCGAAGAATATCAATACCATGACGGGTCAGATCACTGTCCTGGTGGAGAAGATCGACAGTATGGAGCGACATATCGCCACAATGGACGGCAACATTGGTGCATTAGCCGTCGATGTGGGCGGCATGAGGCAGAATCTGGGGCAGATGACGGTGAATGTCGCGGATATGAATCAGGCCATGCGTACCATAACCGTAAACACAGGATTCATGAGTCGCGACATCAACCAAATGGGCCGTCCAATGGACTTCATGAACTCTTTCACCCCCTGGTAGGTGTGCATCAGTAGCCTCTTTCCGCTGGTCTGGCACAGATTCAAGCGTTGCCTTTATCCTTCATTTCAACGCCCTGTTTAGCGGCGAAGTCGAGCATGCGCTGGATCGGAATCACCGCACGTGCCCTGACCGCCTCATCGATATGGATCTCATTCTCATCTGAGTCGAGGACCTGCTCCAGGTTCTGCAGGGAGTTCATGCCCATCCACGGACAGTGGGCACAACTGACGCAGGTTGCCCCCTCGCCGGCGGTGGGGGCCTCGATGAGCACCTTATCCGGTGCCATCTGCTGCATTTTATAGAATATACCGCCGTCGGTGGCGACGATAAACTCCCTGTTCTCCATCTCCGATACGGCCTTGATCAAGGCGGTGGTGGAACCGATGACGTCGGCCTGCTGAATGACGTTTTCGGGTGATTCCGGATGCACCAATACCGCTGCATCCGGGTGCAAGCGGCGGATCCGCTCCAAGGCCACCGCCTTGAACTCTTCGTGCACCACGCATGAGCCGGGCCACATCAGCATCTCCACTCCCGTCAGCCGCTGCACGTAACTGCCCAGATGGCGGTCCGGTCCCCAGAGTATCTTCTTACCCTGTTCGGCCAGGTGTTGAACGATGGGTAAGGCGATGCCAGAGGTGACCACCCAGTCAGAACGGGCCTTCACTTCAGCGCTGGTATTGGCATACACCACCACGGTATGGTCGGGATGGGCATCGCAAAAGGCAGTGAATTGATCGGCCGGGCAACCCTCGTCCAGGGAGCAGGTGGCTCCTAGGTCCGGCATGATGACCCGTTTTTCGGGATTCAGGATTTTCGCTGTCTCGCCCATGAATCGGACGCCGCAGACAACCAGGGTTTGTGCGGATTGGGCGGCGCCGAAACGCGCCATCTCCAGAGAATCAGCTACGCAACCGCCACTCTCTTCCGCCAGGGCCTGCAATTCCGCATCGGTGTAGTAGTGGGCCACGAGCACCGCATCTTGCTGTTCCAGCTTGCGCCTGATCCTGGCCTTGATGGCCTGCCTTTCCTGATCGCTGAGTGAGGGCCATTGGGGGTGCTCAGGAACGACGATCTTGGGAAGCTTGAGTGATTCGGGTTTCATGGGATTCTGATTTCTCTATTTTATGATTTCGACCTGGGACGGATTGACGACCTGGTAGGTTTTAGCGGGCCGATGATTTCCCAGGCGGGAGTACTCGCCTGTCTCCTTTATGATATTACGGGCAAGTATCCCCTTGCGGAAGTTGCGTTTGTCCAGGTTTTCATCGAGGAGTATCTCATACACGGATTGCAATTCACTGAGGGTGAAATACTCCGGCAGCATTTGAAAAGCGATGGTGGAGTAGCCCAACTTTGACAATAACCGGGTACGTGCCAATTGGATAATCCTTGCATGATCAAATGCGAGCTGTGGCAACTCGTTCATTGAGAACCAGTCTGCAAGCGCCGCATCGCTGGCGGCCTTGGGGGAGAGGTTGTCGGATTGGCTCAGGGCAAAATAGGTGACGCTGATTACCCGTTCCCGAGGATCCCGTTGCGGATCACCGAAGGTGTAGAGTTGTTCCAGATAGACGCCCTCGATCCCTGTCTCTTCGTATAGTTCCCGTTTTGCACAGGTCTCAAGGTCTTCATCAATTTCCAGAAATCCACCCGGTAACGCCCACATCCCTTGACAGGGGGGGGTGCCGCGTTGGATCAGCAGTACAGATAGGGTGCGCTGGCGGATGGTGAATAGCACCACATCGGTGGTTACTGCCGGGTGTGGGTAGGCATAACAGTGTTGTCGGGTTGGTGGCATATCGCTATTGGGCATAGATCCTGGATTGGATCAGGCAGATCTGTCAATGATCAATTCAGGCTTAGTGTACCAACTACACATTAGATTGACCAGCGCTTTCCCCCCTACTCATATACGGTTTTTATTGGTATGTGCAAGCAGTAAGCCAGCTATGCGGTCTGGTGTGGGTCAGTCTGATATCCAGCCCATCCAGATACCTGAAGTGAAGAGATCTACTAACCAATCTCAGGTTACGGGGGGACTAAAGATCGCTATGCAAATGCCGTTAATAACTGAGTGGAAAGCTCTATTTTTTATCAGCAATAGCACATGCACCAATCCAATCAGGCAAAGTACAGGGTACAGAAGCTGCAGTATTTGCCGCCGCTATCAGCGACGGCCACCCGTCTGCTCGCCATGTTGGGCGATGACAGTTTTTCATTGGAAGATCTGGCCCTTGTCATAAATCAGGATCCGGGACTCACGGCAAGGATTCTTGGACTGGCAAATTCAGCCTATTTTGCCCAGCAGAATCCTATTCTCAGCATCGAAGATGCGATTATTCGTGTCCTGGGACTGAATTTGGTGAAGAGCCTGGCGTTCAGTATTGCGGTTACTGGTGCGTTCGAGTCAAGCGGATGTCGTAGCTTCGATTTGCAAGAGTATTGGAGTCATTCGCTCTCTATTGCCATGCTGTCACGGCAGATCAGCCTTGCCGTCAGCAGCGAAAGAAAACCGGACGCGGAAGCTGCTTACCTGGCAGGTCTGCTGTTCGATATTGGTGTGTTGATCCTGGTGCATGAGTTTCCCGAGGAATATGCCAGGGTGCTGTTGCAGTCGAAACAGCAACCTGACAGGAGCCGGCTGGAGCTTGAAACAGAGATCATCGGGATAGACCATCGTCAGGCAGGGATGTGGCTTGGCCATCGTTGGCATCTGCCTGAAGTAGTAGTGAATATCATTGCTCAGTCAGTAGATGGGAAGGATGATGCGGACTCTCATTGTGAAACCCTGTTGGTGGGCGGTGTTGCGGAGTGGGTGAAAACACCAATGCCAACCGAACTGAAGCTGACACAACCACTGCCTGGTATGGAACAGAATTGTGGCCTGTCTGAAGAGCAGTTGGAAACTATCAAGGCCGGTTTTATCCACAAGGAAGAGGAGATTCGTGTGCTTGCCAAGCTGTTGGCCAAATAATCGAGGTTTCTAATGGATCTCTCTTTCAATCAGACATCCATGGATTTGCGAGAGCGCTTCTTTAGCCTGCTCGATTCGCTCTCTGCCTTACGTGCACTATCCCAAATAAATCTTGATGGTATTAGCGAAGAGGAATTGATCGAGAAAGCGCTGGATGAGCTGGTACGTTATCAGAACGTTGAGAACTGTTCGGTATTCAGCATTCAAGGGGATAGGTTGATTTGTGTGGCAGGGACCAACCTGGATGAATCCCATGCCGATGTCAGCGGTTCGGAACGGAGGATGCAAATAAGGGAGACCATGCAGTTCAAATCCGGGGAGGGCATTGCGGGGATGGCCTTTAATTCCGGTCAGCTACAGTATTGTCGAGACTGTTCCCAGAGTGACGACTTTTTAATCAACACCCTATCGGGGGGGGATCTACCCGGTTCCCTGATCAGTGCCCCGATCATGATGGGAAAGCACGTTTTGGGTGTGTTGAACGCATCTCATCCCTTGCCGGAGTATTTCGAACCCTGGCAACAGCATACCTTGAGTCTCTTCTGCAGCTGTCTTGGACAGATCATGTATAACCACAGATTGCTGAATGACCTGGAGTCCGAGGTAGAGCAACGTACCCGTGAGCTGAATGATGCCCTGAACGAAGCGGAAGCCCATCGCAAACGTTATGAGCAGCTGTTGACTATTGATGAATTGACCGGACTGCATAACCGGCGCTACTTTTTCACTGAGGCCGAGGCACTGCTATCCAGGGCTGTGCGCCACGACCAGAGCTGCAGCTTACTCCTGATCGATATGGACTATTTCAAACGCATCAACGATCAGTGGGGGCATCAGGCTGGCGATGATGTTCTGGTTGCGATAGCAAAAGTGCTCAAGGAAGAGGCCCGTGGCGGTGATATTCTCGCCAGGGTGGGGGGGGAAGAGTTCGCAGTTATGCTTGCCGAAACCGGGATCGGTGGTGCGGAATTGTTGGCGCAACGTATACAGGAGCGCCTGGCCCAGCTCGATACGGGACGCGACCTTGTGGGTTTGAATTTAACTGCCTGTATCGGTATGACCGCACTGTCTCCTGAATACGATCATGATCTGTCCGTCAGCCAGTTGCTGGATCAACTCTACTCAAAGGCGGATCGCGCCATGTACGACTGTAAACGTGAAGGTCATAACAGTCGCAAGCGTTTTCTCTAGCCCCCCAAGAAACGAATTGGACCTGTTTCCCAGGCTCCCCGTCAAACACTCTCCTCGCTAACCACTGGCGTCTCGCTCGGCGTGGCAGGCTCGGCCGCAAGTAAGGTTTCACTGCCTGACGGGTTGGTGAACTGGTCATTGAGAGTCTGGATATAGGTATCCGTTGACTGCAGGACTTCGCGTAACTCCCGCTTTGATTTGCGGCCCCATCCGGCCGGGTTCTTTCTAAAGATCGAGCGCCAGGGCTTGGTGCTGCGCAGAAAGGCGCCGACTGGATTGCCCCTGATCCCGGCACTGGTCACCTGCCTGCGCAGGCCTTTCAACAGACTGCGGGCTGCAATGGTCCTGACTGCAAAATGGATGACTATCAGGGCAACCACCAGCAGGCCTGCGATCACCCAAGGTAAAGGGCTGTCGGCACCTGTTTCAAGCCAAGGGGGGGCGAAGGTGAAGCCCTGCCAATATCCAGCATTGATTGAGAATATCAACAGTGCCAGCAGCAGACCGCCCATCAACACGGCATCTCCCACCAGTACCCGTTGTTTCCAGCGACCGAGCGCCGAGCTGACCAGGGGTATGCTGCGCTCCTCTATATCCCGTGCTGTCTTCTCCAGGGCGCCGACAATGCGGTAGGCGCGCTCTATCTCAACCTCTTCCATGCGACTGTGAATCTCTTTCAAGTCGATGTCCCGCTTTGTCTCGTAGCGATTACGCAGGGCCTCATCCTCGATCGGCACCGCTGCATCGGGGTTGTAGACCGCATAGAACCTGCCTGCGGTGAGTCCCCGTTCACCCAATGCACGCTGCCAGGCAGCAATCACGTCTTCGGGATTGTTCTCTCTGGCCGTGGTATCGATCTGATTCAGGATGTAGAGGAACTTACCGGTGTCGTTGCGATGGATAGTGCGTTCGATGAGGTGGCTCAGGGTATCCTGCATGGCACCGGGTTCAGGGTGGCGGGCGTCGAAAAAGACCAGCACCAGATCCGACAGGTCGATGATGTGATCCGTGATGCGCAGGGTGGAGGTGCGCTGGGCGTCGGCATCGAACCCCGGAGAGTCGATGAGGATCTTTCCGCGCAACTTCTCACTGGGACAGGTCTTGAGCTGGAGGTAGGCGTCTATACGCTCTCCTTCACCTTTCGCCACTTTTTCGATCTCGTCAGACATCTGATAGAAGGGGAAGCGGGGATCGGAATCGAGGGCCACACCGGGCAGTGCATGGGCGGTCGCCTCCTTGCTGTAGCAGATGACAGTGAACTTGTCGTCCACCGCCTGATTGCCGGAGCGCTGTAGGGGAGTGCCGATGTAATGGTTGATAAATGTCGACTTGCCGGCGGAGAAGGTGCCGAGGATGGAGATCAGCGGCCACCAGGGTATCTGGGTGGCAAATGAGTTGTCACCCTCCAGCAGCCCGAGCCGGAAGGCGACTGCATCGAGCTGGCGAAAACTCTGCACGGTGCTGAGGAGGATTGGGTTTTCCTGCTCCAGGTGGGTTTCTAGGTGTTGCAGGCGTGCTTCTATGACCTGTCCGGCTGGATGCATGGCTATCTCGCTCCTCGATTATGCTGGCTTGCAGGTTGGTTATTGTTGCTGCTCTGGTCTGAATTGTGGAATTCAGGCATTCAGGGTTATCTTAATGCCTGCCTCGGTGGTGTACATAGTTTTTTTAACTTGTTGACAGTTTTCAGTGCCCGATTTGGCTGGATTCGCAACGATCCTGAGGCTCGAAAAATACAACCCTATTTATTCTGTGTTATTTAAGGTGAAAATAGGCGTTTTGAAGTGCCTTATGTTACTGAAAGTAAAAATAATATTATAATTTGCTGATATTCTTAAATAAATGATTTATAATGGTTTCTGATGAATTAAGTCGGTTGCAATGGTACCCGCCTTCGTAGATACTGGCAGATTCTTAAGTAGGTTTGAATTTCACCTACAACTTAAAAAAAATGTAAAGAATTTGTGGAGGTGATGAGATGGCAGAACTGTTTTCTGAGGCGTGGATGAATGATTTTGCAACTCACTGGAATGCAGAACCTGAGTTGGCTGACGCCCTGTCTCAAATAGGCTTCAACAGTGTAATCGGTTACGGTTTCGATGGTGAAGATGCCCCGCAAGGGGTGCTCATAGTTGAGAATGGCAAGGCGGCGAGTG
Source organism: gamma proteobacterium symbiont of Ctena orbiculata (assembly GCA_003094555.1). GTDB lineage: Bacteria > Pseudomonadota > Gammaproteobacteria > Chromatiales > Chromatiaceae > Thiodiazotropha. Next base: position 30,168 of record NATW01000126.1, on the reverse strand, counting down.
GAGAGGCTTACAACGGTCAGACCCTGAACTGGGATATTCGTGCCTCCATGGAACAGTGGAATAAATGGATTGCCAAGCCACCCGGCATGATGGGACTTGGCATGGCCTTCACCTCGCGCAAAATGAAATTCGTGGTTGGTGATTATTCGTCCATGATAAAGGACCCGCGTATGGCGGGGCCTTTCATCAAGAGCTTTGCCGTCATGGGGCGTGTCTGACAGGCAGGTCGTAGCGTAATATCCCTTATAAAGTGAATCAACACTGGGTAGTGTGAAATATGGGCTTTAGATCGAAGGCGAAGGTTCTTGTGGCCGGTTGTGTGTTTTCCCTTGTGACAGTAGGTTCCCAGGCACAGCCCAACATGGCCGGTGGTGAACATTTTGTCGTTCAGCAGACACAGGGCGTTCCCAATGTATCGCTAGGTGGCACGGTGGTTCCTTACAAGGAGGTCACCCTTTCCGCACAACTTCCCGGCAGGGTGAATTATCTCGCCGGTATCGAGGGCGATACCTTCAAGGAGAGCGATCGACTGGTGGAGCTGGATGACAGCGAACTGATGGCCAAACGTGAGGCTGCGATGGCCCAATTGGCTAACGCCGATGCCCAGTTGCGCAATGCGGGGGTGCAGTACAATCGTGAACTCTGGTCACCGAAATCGAGATCCGCGATGGGTGGCATGGGAATGCCAAACCTGTTCGATCAAATGTTCACCCGTCCCATGGAGGACGCATTCGGTGAACGGGATCAAGGTGCTGAACGAAGCGCGGACATCTTCTCTTCCCGGACCAATATTCAACAGGCAAGAAATACCATCTATCGGGTGCAGGCCGAGATCCGGGCCATCGACGCCAAACTGCGGGATGCCAAGAGTCTCGCCCCCTTCGACGGGGTGATAATGAAGAAGTTTGTGGAAGTGGGTGATACCGTACAGCCTGGCCAGCCGCTGTTGAAATATGCGGATGTGGAGTATCTGCAGATTGTGGTGGATGTCCCGGGACGGCTGCGGCCCGGTCTCAACGAAGGCATGATGCTGCGGGCGGAGCTCGATGTGGGAGATCGTGAAGTACCGGTTAGAGTCGCCCAGATCTTTCCCATGGCCGATGCCCAAAGGCACACCGTGACCATCAAATTCGATCTGCCTCAGGGCGTCTCTGCTCCGGGTATGTATGCCAAGGTTTTGGTGCCCGACTTCAATGCGCCGGCCCGTTCCAATCCGGTCATACCCAATAGCGCGATTCGTTATAACGGCAGCCTTCCCGGTGTGTATGTGGTGGGAGAGGATGGCAAGCCGATGCTGAGATTGATTCGGGTGGGTGAAAAACTTCCGGGTGGAGAATACAGCACTGTATTGTCTGGGCTACAGGCGGGAGAGCGGGTAATGCGTAATCCGCCGATGGGGATCAGCGCCGGCTGGACCTCCTCCCAGGGGCAGTAGCAGCGGAGGTCATGAGGGAATTCCCAAGATTTTCACGGAAGAATAAAACACTCTCTCTACAATATGAACAAAGCGGGTTGGGTCTGTGGCAGGGCCTGCCTGATATTAATGCTTCGAGATAAAATATGAGCCAGAACGACGATAAACTCGATCAGCTCCACTCCACGGATCCCAACTACGAGGCGCATCTGGGGATCGCGGGCAGAACCGCGAGATTCTTTATCCAGTCTCCGCTCTCGCCGCTGTTTTTTCTCGCCATGATGTTGATGGGGCTGCTGGGCCTTATCATCACTCCGCGCCAGGAGGATCCTCAGATCTCGGTGCCGATGGTGGATATCTTTGTCCAATATCCAGGTGCGGCAGCGGATCAGGTCGCCGCCTTGGCCATAGAGCCCCTGGAACGCATCATGTCGGAGATCACCGACGTGAAGCATGTCTATTCCGCCTCTCAGCGGGGTGGTGGCGTGGTCACCATCGAGTTCGAGGTGGGCGAAGAGATGGGGCCCTCGCTGGTCAAGGTCAACGATAAGATCGATTCCAACATGGACCTGATTCCCCCCGGGGTGATGCCGCCACTGGTGAAGGCCAAGGGTATCGATGATGTGCCGGTGGTGACTTTGACCCTCTGGTCAAAGGATCTGGATCGGGATGGGGCACCAGACGTGGACGATGGGCAGTTGCGGATGTTGGGCCACGATGTACTGCAGGCCCTGAAGGAGCTCCCCGACACAGGCAACGGATTCGTCGTCGGCGGCCGGCGGGAACAGGTCACGATCGAAGTATTCCCGGAGCGATTGGCCGGCTACGGTATCAGCCTGGACCAGGTCGCGAATACGATACGCACCGCCAATGCCGAACAACAGGCCGGTGGGGTCGAGAGCGGCAGCACCCACTTCAATGTGGTAACCGGTTCATTCTTGGAAAATGTTGAAGATATAAACCGCCTGGTAGTGGGTACCCACAACAATGTTCCGGTCTATGTACATGATATCGCCCGTGTCAAACAGGGGCCTGAAGATGCCAAGCATTTGGTGGGTTTCTATACCGGCGCGGCCAGCGATCTCGATATCAAGGCCGACGGTGTGCCTGCGATTACTCTGGCAATCGCCAAAAAAGAGGGCTCCAACGGGGTCACTGTGGCGAATGCCATCAAGGAGCGGGTTGAACATATCAAGGGATCTCTGATACCGGACAATGTGGAAGTCAGCGTTACCCGCAACTACGGCAAGACCGCCGACGACAAGGTCACCGAATTGATCTTTAAACTGTTTGTCGCGACCGGTTTTGTGTTCCTGTTGGTACTGGGCGCATTTCGGGCGTTCAGGCCGGCCATCGTGGTGGTGCTGGTTATCCCGGTGGTACTGCTGATGACCATATTCAGCGCCTGGGTCATGGGCTACACAATAGACCGGGTCAGTCTGTTTGCGTTGATCTTCTCCATCGGTATTCTGGTGGATGATGCCATCGTGGTGGTGGAGAATATCTATCGACGCTGGTTGGAGGAGAAATCCACCGATGTGGTTACAGCGGTGGATGCGGTCAGAGAGGTGGGCAATCCAACCATTCTGGCGACCTTCACCGTCATCGCCGCGCTGCTACCCATGGGATTCGTCAGTGGCATGATGGGGCCCTATATGGAGCCGATTCCCGCCCTCGGCTCCGTGGCAATGCTGATCTCCCTGTTTGCCGCATTCGTATTTACCCCCTACCTGACTGTCTCCCATTGGCTAAGGCCGAGCATGCGCTACCTGGAGGTGGCCGGGGAGCGGGAACACAAGGAGGCGGAGTGGCTGGAGCGGCTGTTTAAAGGCATTCTGATGCCGATGATCGAGTCACCCCGCAAGGCAAAACTGTTCAAGCTGATCATGTGGGGAACCTTCCTCGTCACCTGCTCCTTCTTCTATTTCAAATGGGTGGCGGTGAAGATGCTGCCACTGGACAACAAGCCGGAATATTCGGTGGTGGTGGATATGCCGGAGGGGACCGCTCTGCCGGTGACCGCCAACCTGGCCCATCGCATGGCGGAGAAGATCCGTGTCATGCCGGAGGTTACCGCGGTTCAGGTCTACGCGGGTACCGCCCGGCCATTCGATTTCAATGGCATGGTTCGCCACTACTATCTGCGCTCCGATCCCTGGCAGGCGGAGGTCCAGGTGCAGCTCCTGGACAAGACCGAACGTGATCGCACCAGTCACGAAATCGCGGTGGAAACTCGACACATGCTGGGTGAGCTCATCAAGGACAGCGGCGCAAAGATCGCTGTGGTGGAGATGCCCCCCGGTCCCCCGGTACTGCAATCGGTGGTTGCCGAAGTACATGGACCGAGTCCTGAAGTCAGGCGCCAGGTGGTTCGAGACCTGACCGATATTTTCCAGCAGACGGAGAGTCTGCGCGATGTGGACAACTACATGCGCGATCCCTATCAATACTGGCGCTTTACCGTTGACACGGAAAAGTCGGTACGCCGGGGTATCTCCGTGGATACGATCAACCGAAATCTCGGTATGGCCCTGGGTGGTTCGCCCCTGGGCGATGTCAAGCAGCGGGCCGGTCATGAACCGATCAACATCATGATGCAGGTGCCACTGGCCGAGCGATCCGAAATTACCCGCCTGGGGGATCTGCCCATCCATTCCAGCAGTGGTATCACCGTGCCCCTGCGGGAGCTCGGTCGTTTCGAACAGGTATTGGAGGATCCGATCATCTACCATAAGGACCTGCGGGATGTGGAGTACGTGGTAGCTGAAGTGGGTGGCAAGCTGGCGGCCCCGGTATATGGCATGTTGCAGGTACAGGATCTGCTCGCTGAGCAAGAGTACAAAGCGCCGGATAATGTTGCCATCGAACCTGACTGGTTGGGTCCGCCCCAGAACGATTCTCAAACAGGTATCGAATGGGCGGGTGAATGGACGGTGACCTTCGAGACCTTCCGCGATATGGGTGCCGCCTTTGCCGTGGCCCTGGTATTGATCTATATCCTGGTTGTATGGGAGTTCGGCAACTTCCGTATTCCGGCACTGATCATGGCCCCCATTCCGCTGACCCTGCTGGGTATAATTCCGGCCCATTTCATCTTTTTCCAGGCCGGCTGGGGCGGCGAATTCACCGCCACTTCGATGATAGGCTGGATCGCCCTGGCAGGTATCATCGTGCGTAATTCCATTCTGTTGGTGGATTTCTCCATCCATCAGGTACAGCAGGGCACCTCCGTGGTGGACGCGGTTATCATGGCCTGTAAGACCCGTACCCGACCTATCATGATTACCGCCTTCGCCCTGGTGTGTGGTTCCTCGGTGATCTTTTTCGATCCGATCTTCCAGGGCATGGCCATCTCCCTGGCCTCCGGTGTGTTGGTCTCCACTGTGCTGACATTGATCGTAATTCCTTTAGGTTGCATAGCCGCCAGTAAGGACATTATGGAAGTGGCCGCTACTACTGCACCGGTAGGTAGCAGTCTGGATGTTGACAGTGAACTGACATCTGAAGACTCAATTGCGGCCGTTGCCACTTCTCAGCCAGCTGTTGAGGTCAAGTCCGAGGTTGAGACGAAACCCACCTTGCTTGGAAATATCTGGCAAAGGGTGATTGCCATCATCACTACGTTTTTCTATCTGATCAGGGGCATATTCCTGTTGCTCGGGCAATGGCTAAAGGGAGTGTTTGGTAAAGGCAAGTCTACACGGCTTGGGCATGCCGAGAGGAGCGATAAGTCTGGGGGTGGTACAACAGGCGGTTCAGGTGGCAGTGGTGATGCAACGACATCACCAGCAGTGTCTCCTGCTGCCGAGGTTGAAAAGGTACCCGTTGCTGCCGCACCGGCGGCCAGGGCTAAAACCAGGAGCAAAGGTCCCGCAAGAAAAAAAGTAGCTGCTTCCTCAAAGCCTTCGCAAGCAAGATCTGAGGGCAGCTCAGCCAAGCATGAGAAACCTGAAAAGCTGATCACTAAAGCCAACCCGACAGGGGGGCAACGAGCGACGGTTAAGAAAAAACAGGTTAAATCCGTTTCAAACAAGCAGGCAACCGGTGGCGCAAAACAGAGGAAGCGTCCATCGACCTTGAAAAAACAGGCAGCAAAGAAGAAGACGGCTGCCATGAAGAGTAAGGGTAATGGTTCACCTGCATCTGTTACTGAGCAATCAAAGACGGCGCCAAAGCCTGTCTCCAACGTTACGGAATTTCCGATACGTAAAAGAGCCGCCAGAAGAGGGATCAGGCTGAAGTAGTGTTAACAGGCCCTAGGAACTGTTATTCCGGTTTCCTAGTCCATAAGGTTAAACCCAGGCATTTTGCTGCCGATTACCAGTCAGTGAGATCCTGGTTCTGTCCCCATGGTCTATACTCATCTAGGCAATTTGGAGTGGTAGTTTGCGTATCGATGCATTGCTGTGGTTGATCTCTCTCGCATGTCTGGTTGGTCTTGGTGATGTCCTGGCAAGGGAGCCCTATGCCGACTTCAAGTTCCGTAGCACATCGCAAACAGGATTTGTTTTCCAGCAAGAAAGTTATCGCTGGCGACCCCTGAATGATGAGGATGATCAACTGCATGTTGATTCACCGGCTGAATCATTCAATGAGCAGCGGCAATACCGGCAGTCCCTCTATCCCTCTTCGGTCGTTGATTATGCCGAGACACCGCCAGGTCTTCCTCGCGGCGTCTATCGCCCAGTAGAAGAGAGACATGCCATTACTCCACACAAGGACGGGTATCGTTTCCGCACCCTGACGCCAAAAGAACAACTGCGTATAAAGCGCCGCAATGAAGAGTACACGCAATACCAACGGCCGCCTGGAAATGAAAGCCGCATGTTCCTCTCGACCGATAGCTACGGCCTTACTGAACCCAGGCGTCAGAAGACGTATAAGTTCCGCCCTGACAAGCGATTGGATAAGAAACAGGGTGGTGGGAATTGGGGCCCTAGAGATCTATTTCCATACAATCCTGCATTTACTGATGCCTATCAAACGCCCATGTTTCGTCCCGAATAGGGGGTTCCTGGCTGCTGCAGTTGGTCTACATCCCCCAAAACCAATCGACTTCTGACAAAAACAGTACTGTGATGGTTTTGTATAGGCCTGTTTACCGCTAAACTGTGCTTTAATCTGGCATAGTTCGAGGGAGTTGCCATCACAACGATGTGGGATCCTTCGTAGTGCCGTATAAATAACGACAAATTAAATTTTTGGGTTGTGTCGGGTCTAGATCCCTTCATGACTAGATGGTGGATCAAGCTAACAGGTAATCCAGATGAGAAACACGACGTATGCATTGCTGATTTCCGGGTTATTCTCCGTCATGCTGATGCCTTCCAGCTCTGCTATGGAAGGTGTTGCCAATCCTGCCGCTAGTCAGTGGCGGCCGCTCCCTGCTCCGGGCACTCAGATGATTGAGTGGGGAAAAAACACTCGCCAATCTCAACAGAAGTTGCGGCACGACCAATGGGCGGGGGGCGACAACTATCCGCAGCATGGACGGAACGCGTATCGCTTCAGGCCCTGGAAGGGTCAGCGCAATAGGCTCTCTGCTCAAAAGATTCCTGAGACAAGCGCGCCTTACACCAGGCCCGCTAACGGGTCTTTGGCAACACCGATGCCTCGCAACGGTTATCAGTGGCCACAGCGTGTCGCCACGCCTGATCAAGCCTATTGGCGGCCCTCGACCCATGCGGCCTCTTCCGGATATCCGGGTCATGGCGCTAACAATCGCTATAGGTTCAGACCCTTGGATCATCAGTCGCTGAGGGGCGCTCCAGCAAGATGGACCTATAGGCCGGCACAAATCGAGATTCCAAACCACTATGTCTATCGCCCGCTCAAAGTCAACCCTGGCAGGCATTCCACGCCTAGGCAGCGAGTTCGCATGCCCGCTACGCCGGTCGTGCAGCCTTACGGAGTCAAGCAATGGGATCCTATGCGTTATGGCTACAATCCTATGCGCACCAGCATGCCCTATTTTGCGCCACCATCCCATGACCCCTATCGCCAGGTTCGCAGCTACAACCGCTATGCGGCGTTTCGACCAAGCGACAGATACTATGCCAACAGACATGACAACGGATACCCAAGCCCCAGGGGCTACTCCAGTCCCCGATATACAGGCTACACGCCCTTCGGCAGGCATCGCTTTCGTCCAATGAATCGGCCCGCCTCCGGCAGGCATCCCTATCCTGGCCAGCCGGCCTGGCTCGCCGCCAACCCTTATTCGGCGCCAAACTACTCATGGCGGCCGTCGGCTAGATCCTATCCCTATGGCATGGCTCCCGCTTGGCAACCACAAACGGGAATGCCCTATCCTGGTATGCAGCAGGCAATGCATCGACCCAGCATGCCAAATCCATACGGGGTCAACTGGTATGATGGCCGGGCGGATGGTGAAGGGGCCTGGTATAAGTTGGCAAGGCAACAGGAGTGGCCAAGGGTTTCTCAATATTCACCAATGGACTGATGTTGCAGAGAAGCTGACGACAGAGAATAGAAGCGCGCCGCGTAATCCTGGATACAGGGCGTAAGCTTCAACAAGAACATAATAAAGGGGAGTGTATGATCACAGTTATCGGTAGTCTGAAAGGAGGGTCCGGTAAGAGTACGGTGACCTTCAATTTGGCTGTCTGGTTGGAAATGGCGGAGGCTGAAGTACTGGTCATTGATGCCGATCCGCAGGCGACATTGAGTGATGTATCTGAGGTGCGTTCGGAAGAGGGTTATGAACCCTATCTGAAAATCAAGGATGCCTCCGCGTTGTCCAGGAAGAAACTCGCAGGTTATGATGAAGTGTTGATTGACGTAGGCACTTCCGATATTGATTCAATGAAGTTGGCATTGGCTCTGGCGGACCGGGTGATAATTCCAGTACCACCTTCGCAGGCTGATATCTGGTCAACCCAGCGTTTCATCAATTTTCTCGATGAGGCGGTGGGTGGCGATCGCCCTGAATTGCTGGCATTCATCAACCGGGCCGATACCCACCATGCGATCAGAGAGTCCGATGAAGCTGCCGCCGCCTTGGTCTCTCTGCCGGATGTGGATTATATAAAATACCGTCTCTGCCAAAGAACGGTCTTTCGTCGGTCCTTCAGTGAGGGTCTCGCTGTTTATGAATTGGATCCGAGAGGAAAAGGCAGTAAAGAGTTTTACGCACTGACAGCTGCGTTGTATCCCAACTACATCAATCATTAAGCAGGGCATTAATATCTGATTCGAATTGGGATACTTACCTATTTGGTTGTTCATTGGAGAGAGAGATGGGGATGATAAGAAATCTTTTTGCCCTGATTGGGTTGCTGGTAGTCATCGGATTGGCCGCCACCTATTTTAAATACAGCAAGGCGTTGGAAGCCTTTGATCCTGGTGCCGGCCCCATGTTCTTGGAGTTTGCCCAGGCCACCTTGTCCACCGGCAGTGTGGCTGAGGCGAGCATCTGGAAGATTCCAGTGGAGGAGGGACTCACCTGGGAGGAAGTGGAAGAGACCATGAAGTTCGTCGCCAATGAACACAACATGTCGAATGTGGGTGAACTTCCCCTGTCCAAGGACATCGAGGCCAAGATGGGGTCGGAATATCGATTCGTAAAGATTTATCTTTTCTGTAACTCATTGATTGCAGGCAAGATGCTCGATTATTCCGATGCCTATTCCGCCTATCTGCCCTGCCGCATCACCTTGATTGAGGACCTCCAGGGAAAGCTCTGGCTGACGGCGCTGAATATGGACATGATGATCTATGGCGGGAATCCGCTGCCATCCGAACTCAAGGAGGCGGCCCTAAAGGTCAAGGAGCAAATACTGGATATCATGAATCGGGGTGCGACAGGAGAGTTCTGATTCCCATGTGTCATGGTGTGGCATGATAACTGATTGTCATACTTATAAAAAAACCGGGTCGTGCCCGGTTTTTTTGTGCCTGAATATGTCTGTTTGGTATAAATTCTATTAGCGTATCAATAGACTTTGATTGTGATAAACCGTTGCTATGCTAATATTTCGTAATAATCAGAATTATATAATTACTATTTAGGTCGGGAAAAGCATGTTTGAGAAAAACGACCAGGATCCCCAAAATGACCGGGTGGAAGAGGGCGTCTCCGAGACTGACAGCAGAAGCAGTCAGGACTCAATGGATCGCCTGTCAATGGCGTTTGAGACCAGCGCGCGGCGTTGGGAGTTGATCGTCTATCCATCCCTTTTCGCCTTCATATTATTGGCGGCGTATGGCTTCTATCTGGTCTTCAGTCTCGCTAAGGATATCCATTTTCTTGCCCTTAGCGTCGATTCCAATATGAACATCATGTCGAGTAATCTGATGACCATGACTGACAGTGTCGGTCAACTCTCAGCCAATGTGCGTACCATGGCGGTGAGTGTGGAATCGATGGCCCAGGATGTCAGAACCCTGGAACCCATGCTCACCAGTATGGATTCCATGGAAGAGTCGATCAAGACCATGACCCATGCCACCTATAATATCCAAAGGGATATGAGCTCCATGAACTACAATATTCATGATGCCTCCCGACCGATGACCTTTTGGAACTCCTTCATGCCTTGGTAATCCCATCCGGGAAGAGGCGCGAACTCAATCCGTGTGGAAATCGTAGTCTATGGAATCTGATGGTTCCTGTATAAAATAACCACGAATGTAGTTGACACCGATTGACCAGAGGATGGCCAGGCTGCTGGCATCTTCCACACCTGATGCAATGGTCTTGATGTTTTGTTCCTGAATCACTTCATTGAGATGGTTCAAGCTATCCTGTTTGTCTTGGTTTTCAAATAGATCAGAGAGGAAAGAGCTGTGAAATTGTATGAAATCCAGGGGAAAACTGCTGAGAATGGCCTCAGGTTTCTTGGCTAAGCCAAAATGGCCTAAACAGGTTTTACATTTTATCTTTTTCAATCCTTCTGCCAGCTTCTGCAATTGATGTAGATGTGCTCGCGCATCATTGTCATCAAACTGAAAGGTGACCCATGAGCCTTTGGCTTCATAATCGCGCAGGCAATCGCAAATAAAGAGCAACAGGGTATCGTCTTCCAATGTCGCACCGGAAACGCTGATCAGGAAGTTGATCTTTTTACCCTGTTTCCGCTGTGTGGCGAGTTCGTCGATGGCATGGCGTATGACCCAGCGATCCAGTTCTGGCATTCTATTCAGCGCGTCGACTTGAGTGAGAAAATGCTCAGGTTGTATCTCCTCCCGGCTCTCGTCAATCAGACGAACCGTGACCGCATAATTCTCCCTGGTATCGCCATGCAGGCTGACAATGGGTTGAAATGCCAATTGAAACTGATCGTTTTCGAAGGCAAAACGAATCAGATTGCTCAGGTTGGCCTCGCTGGCGGTTGCTTGCGAATCTTCCGGTAACCGGGTATCGGTGACGTAGAAATCATTGCCGCCATTGGAGCGGGCATGTTCGCATGCATGGTAGGCTTGAGTGATAAAATCGTGACCGCTGAGAACATCGTCGGATGAGAACACCACGCCGATGCTGCAGGTGGGTTTTATATCGCTGCCGTTATCCTCAAAGTTGTTGGAAGCTATCAGGTTGCAGATTTCACGGGCCTTGTCTTCAGTGGCCGTCATCTCCTGTGTTGCGCTGAGGATGGTGAAGGTATGATCGCCAAAGCGCGCAAGAATATCCTCTTTTGTGACATTTTTACGCAGTTCGGCGGCAATCTGCAGCAATAGTACATCGCTCGTTTTGATGCCTGTTTTGCTGCGGATTTCAGTGAAATTATCCAGGGTAATGTAGAAAAGTGTCTGTGGGTTCTGACCGCGATCGAAGTGGTGTTTAGCCTCTTCATCCAATTGGCCAATGAAATATTGACGGTTGTATAGACCGGTCTGTACATCCTGGGTGCTAAGCAGACGCAGCTTTTCCTCGACCTCACGGGAGATCGATTGATCGCGGATGATGACCTGTGTGCATGACTCGCCATCGATACTGGCGGGTGTGAAATGGAGTTCCGCACTGAACTCGCTTCCGTTGTCGCGAACACAGGTGGTTTTCATCTCGCTTGAATGCTCGGTATCGGCACTCAGTTTACGCAATAGTTTTTTGAAAGGCTGATGCTCGGTCGATGCAATCATATCCAGGATGGGGAGACCCTCTATCTCATCCTCTCCTGCAAGCCCGAACAGCTCCAGATAGGCGCGGTTGGCAGTGACATGCATACCTTCATGCACATATGCGATGGCATCTCGGGAGCTTTCCGTGAGCGTATCACAACGCTCCTCCGCCTCCTCAAGTTGTCGCTCCAAGCGCTGTAGTCGGCGCACGGCACTGAGGTGTTTGTGTTCACGCAGTATTACCTGTACCAGATGCGGGTGATTCTTACGTTGTACCAGGTCTGTAATACCCTGTTTCATCAACTCGAGTTGCATCTCCTCATTCGGCATGTCACTGATTGCGATGACCGGAATGATAGGGTTGATGGCGCCAATGAGTGCGAATAGTTGTGTGGTATCCAACGCTTCGTTATCGATTGTGTAGATCAGCAGGTCGAGGGATTTTTTCTCTTTCAGGGCAGAGCCCAGCTGATCGGCATCATGTTCGATTCGAGTGGCGTGGGCTGGATTGCCATTGTTCCGCAAAGCATCAAGACAGGCCTCAACCTCCGGTGTCGTACTACCTAATACCAATAACTCAATTGCTTCTTCAGGCATCTGGAATCATCCTGTTTCTCTTCATGACATCAAGCCGCATCGACGAATTTACGTCGTTGTCGTACGGCATCGGCCAAGGTTTCCAATAGTGGTTCGCTGTCATCCCAACTGATACAGGCATCCGTAATGCTCTGACCATAGGTTAAGGTTTCTCCCTCTATTCTGTCCTGTCTTCCCTCGACCAGGAAGCTTTCAATCATGGCCCCCATGATGCGCTGGTCTCCCCGCGCGATCTGACTGGCTATATCACGCCCCACCAGCAGCTGTCGGGGATGTTGCTTGCGGCTGTTGGCATGGCTGAAATCGACCATCAATCTGGGTTTCAGACCATTGCCTTCCATCTCCTCGGCCGCGATGTTGATGCTTTCCGAGTCATAGTTGGGACGGGTGCCGCCTCTGAGAATGATGTGACAGTCCTGATTGCCGTGAGTGGAGAAGATAGCAGACCTGCCCTCCTTGGTGACAGAAAGAAAGTGGTGGGGGCGGGAAGATGAGCGGATCGCATCGAGTGCAACCCGCATACTGCCATTGGTTGCATTTTTGAAGCCTACCGGGCAGGAGAGGCCTGAGGCGAGTTCCCGATGGGCCTGACTTTCGGTGGTACGTGCCCCGATTGCTCCCCAGCTGATCAGGTCGGCGATATATTGTGGGCTGATCAAGTCCAGGTATTCAGTACCGGCTGGAATGCCAAGATTATTCAGGTCCAGGAGTAATTTTCTTGCCAAACGCAAGCCTGTGTTGATTTCGAATCTGTCATCAAGTGTCGGATCGTTGATCAGCCCCTTCCAGCCAACAGTGGTGCGGGGTTTTTCGAAATAGACGCGCATCACAACTTCAAGCTCGGCCTTGAGCCGCTCGCGCACCGGTTGCAGGCGCTGGGCATACTCCATGGCGGCATTGGGATCATGTACTGAACAGGGACCAATAATGACCAGCAGCCGGTCATCTTCATCATGCAGAATCTGGTGTATCCGTTGGCGAGCCTTAAACACGGTATCGGCTGCCTTATCTGTGATAGGTAGCTCCTGATGAACCTGAGCAGGAGGGCTCAGCTCTTTGATTGCCTTGATGCGAAGATCGTCAGTCTGTTTCATGCGTTGATGTTTAAATGCGGATCAAATAATCATGGGATTATACATGCATAGGATGAATCGGCGATAAATGATTGGTCGCAGTATGATAAGAGTGTGAGACTCTCTGAATACGCTACAAATGACAGGGGAATTGAGTGGTTTTTCACAGAACGATCAAATCACATTGGAGAGCGATCTGTGATCAGCCTATTTCGTCAGGGCCATAAACAATCTTGGTAACTGTTCCGGCAGCCGTTCAACCCGGTCGATGATTGTGAATTGGTGGCCGAAGATATCTCTCACATAATCATCGGCCTCGGGATCCAGGTTGATACAGTAGGTATAGATACCCTCCTGCTCCGCTTCCAGTACCGCCTTACGGCTGTCCTCGATGAGCTGGCGGTCATCATGTACATCGATATCGGCTGGCTCGCCATCGGTCAGGACCAACATCAGTTTCTTATCCGCCTGTCTGGCGCTTAGGTAGTGCGAGGCGTGACGAATGGCGGCTCCCATGCGGGTTGACCAGCCGGCCTGCATGGCGGCCAGACGCCCCTTGACCTCATCGTTCCAATGTTCGGTATACCCCTTGATGTGTTGATAGCGTACCTCATGCCGGGTATTGGATGAGAAACCGGCGATTGCGAAGCTATCACCCAGTTGCTCGATAGCCCAGCCCAAGAGGGAGACGGCCTCCTGGCTGAGTTGCAGAATCGACTGCTGGCTGCCTTGGGGTATCTGATCCACCGATTCGGAGAGATCTATCAGCAGCATCACCGCAATATCGCGCCCGTCACTGCGGTGGCTCATATTGATCCTGGGATCGGGGTTATGTCCGCTCTTGTATTCGATTAAAGAACGGATAGCCACATCCAGGTCGAGCTCACTACCCTCTTCCTGATAACGGATACGCACATATTGTTGCGGCTTGAGCAGGTCCAGCAGACGTTTCAGCTGCTTTGCCAGGGCCTGGTGTTTGTGCAGCAGGGCATCGATATAACCCGCATCCCCCTGGGGGTGGAGGCTCTCGTAGAGGCTCACCCAATCGGGATTGTAGGTCATGTTCCTGTAGTCCCACTCCGGGTAGTGGCGAGGCGGCAGGCCCTGGATCTCCTGGTCTGAGGTTTCGGGTTTTTGCTCCGCATCGAACATCTCCTCCTCATCCCCCTCTTCGATGTAGGTCCACATATGGCGGTTGTCATCGCGGTAGCTGACTTCGGTATCGGTGAAGTAGACATTCGCGGAGAGATCCGCCTGGCGGCGGGTGCGGGCGATATAGGAGATGGCAAGTGCAGCCATCTCCTGGGTGCTCGAAGCGTTGTCAACCAGGGCGGCATGGAAACGGCTCAGAAACTCCAGCAGATCCGGATTGGTGTAGCCATGGTGCGGATTCAGGGCGGCATGGGAGAACATCGCCAGGCGATGGCGAATGCACGACTCCACTTCAGGGTCGCAGTCATTCTCATCGGGACAGGGATGCAGTTTCAGCAGGATCTTGCGCAGACCTGGATACTCACGGGTGGCGAGGAGATCGACCCTGGCATCCTCGAAGGTCTCGATGGCAACCCGTTGAAAGGGGCTGTAGTTGTCCGCAACCACATGACTGGTCCAGCGCTGATGGGCGGCTACATGGGCCAGCAGGGCTCGGTAGCGATCGATACCTGAGACCCGGTGCAGATCATCGTAGACGTCGGGTATACGAACCCCCAGCGAGTCGAAGTAGGGCATGGGTTTGCGCAGTTCGTCGAAACCTTCAGAGTAGGGTACGAAGTGGGCCTTACTGCGCCATAGGGATCGCAGGTAGAGATCGAGCTTGCGCTCGTGGTCGGCAAACAGGGTGCCGTGCCGTTCCCGCTGCAGGATAGCGCGACTGTCGGCGGACTGCAGGCTGAAGTAGTCGATCTGCCGTTGCGGATGGGTGCGGTAGTTGCGGACGCCGTAATCGATCCAGTGGCTCAAACCCTCCAGCGAGAGTTGGCTTATCAGATAGGGGACCTTTTTCAGCAGATTCGGCAGTGACGGGCTGGGTATGGTGGTATGAAAACCGTGAATGGAGCCAGAGGTCTGCTCCATCATATCCAATAGCAGGTTGATGAACCGCTCCATCATCTCCACACTGCCCAGCCTGCGGCTGGCCTCAGGCAGCATCTGCAGGAACGGGAGGATCGCTTTGCCGTTGGGACTGCGCGATAGCTTCCACACGCTCTGGGAGATCAGTTCGATAATCTCTTCACCGGTACGCCCGGCAATTTCGGGCAGCTCTTCCAGGAACACGATCACCGGTTCTACACCGCGGCCGATCTTGCAGCACAGGGAGGCGCCTTCCAAATAGGCGTCGATACCCGCCTCGCTGAGGTGGCGACGGGCGTTCGCCATACAGTCGTCGAAGATCGGGTCGATCTCCTTGAAACCGCACTCGAGTCTCTCTCTATCGGACATCATTAAGCTGTCGATAACAAAAAGGTCCGCCAATGAACGCGAATGGTTTCATTACTCCCAAAAACCTATTTCTAGGTAGGGTGGGGCAGGGCTCCACCCTACACTCGATCAGGTTGAATGGTGCGGCAAGCCGCACCCTACGCGATGGAGATGCCTGGCGTAACAAATCAAAAAACCATTTGCGTTTATTCGCGTTCATTTACAGACTGAATAAAAAGGAATTTAGCCGAAGACCGCCTCGATGGCGTGATCCAGGGTGGCGACTATGTCCTTGTCGTCGGTGATGGGTCTGACCAGGGCCATGCGGCAGGCCGCCGGTGGTTTGATGCCCCGTTTCACCAGTCTCGCGGCGTAGACCAGCAACCGGGTCGATATGCCTTCATCCAGGCCATGCCCTTTGAGGTTGCGCGCCGTCTCTCCGATCTTTACCAGATGGGCGGCGGTGGATTCATCGATATCGGTCTCCCTGGCAATGATCGAGGCTTCCAGGTCAGCCGGGGCATAGTCGAAATCGAGGGCGGAGAAGCGCTGCTTGGTGGATTGTTTGAGATCCTTCATCAGGCTCTGATAACCCGGGTTATAGGAGATCACCAGTTGAAAATCCTCATGGGCATTGATGACCTCACCCTTTTTATCCAGGGGCAGGGCGCGCCTATGGTCGGTCAGGGGGTGAATAACCACCGTGGTGTCCTGTCGCGCCTCCACAACCTCATCCAGATAGCAGATGGCGCCGATGCGGGCCGCCACCGTGAGCGGACCGTCCAACCAGCGTGTGCCCTCGCTGTCGAGTAGATAACGGCCCACCAGGTCTGAGGCGGTCATATCCTCGTTGCAGGCCACGGTAATCAAGGGTTTTTCTAAGCGCCAGGCCATATGTTCCACAAAGCGGGATTTGCCACAACCGGTGGGGCCCTTGATCATCACCGGCAGCCGTTCTGCATAGGCAGCCTCATACAGTTCGATCTCATCTTCCTGGGGTTGATAGTAGGGTTCTTGTTGGACCAGGTATTGCTCGTTGTCGGCACTCATGGTGACTCCAGATTCATAAACAAGGCAGACGAATTCCGCGATATTCTACTCTAATGTGTAGGGTTAATCCTGTATTCGATAACAGCCTTTTTTGAATTTAAAAAGTCCGCAACTGAACCCCAATGTTGTTATTCGAAATGCGCAAACATCACCAAGGCACCGATCTATCTGGAGTGTTTAACGGTGCGGCAAGCCGCACCCTACACAACCAGGAAAATCGAAATTATTGAAAATCCATTTGCGTTTATTCGCGTTCATTTGCGGACTTATATACAAAAAAAGCCCCCATACGGGGGCTTTAAATTCCGGATGGCATTGAGGTGCAGTTCTTATTTGTGCACGCCCAATTTTTCACGCCAACCTGGGAAGATGGTGTCCGCATCGAGGGGGAAGGACTCGAAGGCGCGGGCGAACTCTTGGTGCTCCTTGGCCCACTCGATGGGATCGGCGCCGGCCTTCCAGCACTCGTAGGCCTGACGCAGGGAGGTGGCACCAGCCGCCGGGCTGTCGATGTGGCCGTAGGAGCCGCCACCCGCGGTGTTGATCACATTGCCGTGGCCCAGGTTCTCGAAGAAGCCGGGTAGACGCAGCGCGTTCATACCGCCGGAGATGATCGGGGTAGTGGGCTTCATGCCGTACCACTTCTGGTTGTAGGCAGGACCCTGGTACTCATCGCGTTCGATGATGTAGGCGATGGCGCGGTCGTCCTTGTCGCCTTCCATCTTGCCGTAGCCCATGGTGCCGACGTGGATACCGGAGGCACCCTGCAGACGGGACATCTTGGCCAGCACGTAGGCGGTGTAACCCCGCTTGGAACTGGGGGAGGTGACGGCGCCGTGACCGGCACGATGGTAGTGCAGGTACTGCCCGGGGAAGTAGCGACGGGCGGTGGTGACCATGCCCGGGCCACCCACGTAGCCGTCCACCAGGAAGGCCACCTTGTCGGCATCGGCACCGAAGGCCTCGAGGATGAACTCGCCACGGGCGAGCATCTCGGCGTGGTCGTCGGCGGTGATGTTGGCGGAGAAGAGCTTGGCCTCGCCGGTCTCGTCCATGGCGCGCTTCATGGCGTCATAGACAAGCGGGTAGACCTTTTTCGCAGGGCAGAAAACCTGGTTGCCCTGGGGCTCGTCATTCTTGATGAAGTCGCCACCCAGCCAGAATTGGTAGGCCGCCTCGGCGAAGGGCTCGGGACGCAGACCCAGTTTCGGCTTGATGATGGTACCGGCGATGTAACCGCCGTCCACCACTGGACGACCCAGCATGCGCCATAGGTCGGAGATGTCCTTGGCAGGACCGTCGAACAGCTGGATGGCCCGGGGCGGCATGAAGAAGTCATACATCTGGGCGTGTTCGATGTCGCCCATGCCCTGGTTGTTACCGATGGTCAGGGTAAGGAAGGAGACCAGCATCATGCGGCCGTCGATCATGTTGCGATCGAACAGGTCGATGGGGTAGGCGATGCGCATCTCCTCGGTGGCTTCATCGATCATGTAGACCAGTGCATCCACACCCTTGGTGAAATCGTCGGTGGTGGAGACTTCCACATTGGTACCGGTGGATGACTCGGCAGCGAAGTGGGCTGCAGCCTCCAGGTAGCCGTAACCGCTCTTCGGTTTCATCTTGTAGGCGCACAGGATATGCCCGCCGCCGGCGATCAAGTCCTCTTCCTTCAGGCTGAGGTCCGAGTAACGGGATGATTGGTCTAATGCCATTGGTCTACTCCAATTATGTGAATCTGTCTGTGGGAGAAGCTATGTTTCTCTCCATTAACCCCAATTCGTTTAGGGAATTGGATGCAAACCTTACATTTGTTGTGTTTATAAGTAAACCTCAAATATTCTTATGTAAACCATAAGTAATAACTTATTTGTTTGATGGCGCTGAGGTCAAACCGGTATAAAATGTGGGATACAATAATTCCAGCCTGAATTAGGCGATAATTTTCAGCACACCATTAACATGAGTACCAAGATCAAAATGGCAGACAAGCGATATCACGGTATAGACAAAGATCCCAAGGGGGCCATGAATCCCACCGGTAACATTATTCGTGACGCCTGGGTATTTGGCTTGATTCCAGAGACAGAGACCTGTGAAGGGTGGTTGGTACAGGGGATAGACGCCCTGTATGACAAAGTCACCACGGAGTGGGAAAAATACGGACATCTGGTGTCGAATCTGCCGCCGGAGTTGGCGGAGAAGCATAGTCGCATCTATCAACGGGCGGTTGCCGAAGCCAAGGCAAAGGGGTGGAACCCGGAGCTGGGTGACAATGACTGATACTTAGGCCCTAGCATGAGTGAAAGACTTAGCGAGATCTTCTTCCGACCCGATGAAATCGCCTGTGAACGCCTGACCATTCCGTCACCGCTCTATAACCAGTGCCGGCTGATGTTGTCACGCTGTCAATACGAACATGTATTCATCCCGGTGCGGACAATGCAGATCCAGGCGGTTATCGATGCGGATGAGGTGATTTTTGTGGACAACCAGGCCTACGCCGTGCGTGATGGCGAAGGGGGCAAATTGATCCGGTTGGCCTGGAAATTTCGGCGTGATCAGGAGCGGGAGAGCCTGACAGATCCGGCCCCCATCGACTTGATCTACTATGATGACAGGGCGCGGGAATTGCACACACGCCTGATTGGCGAGTTCAAAAAGGCCCTCGATATCACGGAGGCGCGCTTTAAAAAGCAGGGTTGTGAAGCGAGGGTGAAGCGGGTGCTGCCATTTCCGAAACTCCATCCCGAACAGTAAAAAGTCCGCAAATGAACGCTAATAAACGCAAATGGTTTTATCCTGAATCATGTTGACAAGACGTAGGGTGCAGCTCGCCGCACCGTAAACCCTCTAGAAGTAGGGTGGGGCAGGGCCCCACCCTACACATGGATTGTCTTTTTCAATCAAAGCGATTCTTTGTTTTGAGGAGTCTCACCCGGTCAACGCGGCAAATACACTCGGCAATCTCTCCGGCAGGCGTTCCACATTGTCCACGATGGAGTAGCCGTTCTCACCGAATATTCTCGCCACATAGCGGTCCGCATTGGGATCCAGGGTCAGGCAGTAGGTATAGACTCCCTGCATTGCCAGATCCTCCACCGCCTTCTTGGTATCGTGGCGCAGGTACTGGGGATCGCGCTCGTCGATATCGGCCGGTTCGCCATCTGTAACCAGTAAGACAAGACGCTTCTGGGCATTCTGCTGGGTCAGGTGCCAGCCGGCGTGGCGCAGGGCTGCACCCATGCGGGTGGAGAGGCCACCCTGCATACCCGCCATACGGGATTTCGCCTCATCGTCATAGCTCTGCTCGAAGTCCTTGAAGCGGTAGTACTGCACGTCGTGGCGGCCATCGGAGGCAAAGCCATGTACGGCGAAGCTGTCACCGATGGAGTCGATGGCCCAGGAGAGCAGCCCAGCCGATTCCCGGGTTAGATCCAGGATGCTGTCCTGATCCTCGTAACCCTCTTCACCCTCGGCAATATCGCCGATTTTCTCATTGGTCGACTCGGAGAGGTCGAGCAGAAGCACGATCGATAGATCGCGGATATGGCGGGTGACGCGGATGTTGATCCGCGGGTCGGGCATAACCCCGCGCCGGATGTCGATCATCGCCCGTATTGCCGCGTTCAGGTCCAGCTCCTCGCCCTCCTCATAACCACGGCGACGGACAATCCCTTGGGGTTGCAGCGCATCGATCAGGTGGCGGATGCGTGAGGCGATCGGTTTATGCTTGGTGAGGATCTCGTCCATCATCTCGGGATCGCCCCGGCCCTGCTTGCGCTCGATGACCGTGGCCCAGTCGGGGCGGGCCAGCTGCACATGGTAATCCCACTCGTTATAGTGGTAGGGATCGGAGACCGGTTCCACCCCTTCCATCTGGTTGTAACTGACCCCCATGTCTTCGTAGGGGAAGAGCTCGGTGGCCAGCACCAGGATCTCGTCCGGATTGTCATGGGTCATCTCCGAGTCGAGGTCGTTGACGAACTCCATCAGGCTGACATAGCGGCGAACCGTCTGTTGGGAGGTCGGCAGGTAGTCGATACCCTGTGACTCGAACATGTTTTCGGAGAAATCCCAGAAGTAGCGATTGTCGTCCCGGTAGGGGATCGGCCACTCGGAGAGGATGCGCACACTGGGGATCTTGGCGATCTCCACGATCTTGTTGTAGAAGTCGACACCGGCCATCCAGGACAGGCGTGGATCGTACGGGTCCTCCTCAAGCTTGGTTACGAATTCGTCGGCTACCTGGTTGATGATATCGATCTCATCCCGATAGTCCCGGTCCATGATGGCGCGGGTGGTGCGCAGCATCAGGTCCATGGTCTCGTGGGGTTTGCCGAACTCATCGTTCTCACCCGGCTCGGAGGTGAAGAACTGCAGCCAGAGTTTGCGCAGGCCGGGAAACTCGCTGTAGGCGAGGTACTCGACGCGGGCATCCTCGAACAGCTCGATCATGCGCATCTGTGCCTGGGACAGCTGCTCGGCGGAGATGGGTTGGCGGGTGTAGACCATGTGCGCCGCGGCATGCGCCGCAGTCGCACGGTAGACCTCCATACCGTCGACACCGCGGAAAGGATCGAAGGCGTCAGGTACGTGGATCTGAAAGTCCTCGATATAGGGGCGGATCCCCTGGCGCGATTCGAAGTCGCCGGCGGTGGGGCGCATGAAGAAGGCCCGCGCCCAGAGCGCGCGCAGGTAGAAGTTGAGTTTGCGCTGGTTGTCGATGAACAGGGTACCGCGACGTTCGGACTGCAGAATCGAGCGGGATGATTCGGTCTGCAGGCCGAAGTAGGCCAGCTGACCGTCGAGATCCCGCTGGTGGGCCTGGGCGCCCCACATCACCCAACGGCGCAGGCCGCCAAGGGTCAGTTTGGAGAGCAGTTCGTCCAGGTTCTCCATCATCGGGCGCAGACCGCGGGGTGCTTTGCCGGTCATCTGGTGCAGCAGCTTGAGGAAGCCGCGCATGACCTCTGCATCACCCAGGCGGGAGGCCGCCAGGGGCAGATTAGCCACGATCAGGGTGATCACGCTGCCGGAGGTGTGGGATGCCAGTTTCATCATCGCCTCGACCAGGTCGGGGATGATGTCCTCGCCCACCTCCTTGGCTACGCCAGGTATCTCCTGCACATAGGTCAGTACCAGGTCCTGACCGCGACCGAGGGTACAGAAGGCACGCATACCTTCGAGGTAGTTCTGCAGGCCGCGCGGTGACATGACCCGTTGTGCCTCGTGATAGGAGGATTCGAGCGCCTCAAGGTGCTCGTGGTCGTTCTCATCAAGACAGTTGATGTATTCTGAAAAATCTACGCTCATGGCTGTTTACCGCAAAAGGCGCGCAAGCGCGTAAGGGACAATCACGCCGGGGACAGGCCCCGACGCAGCCAGTTGTGTGCGTTTAAAAATAGGTATTGACCGCAGCACTCAGAGTATCGCGCATGTCTGGATCGTCGGTCAGCGGCGTCACCAGTGCCATCTGACAGGCGGACTGGGCATCAATGCCCTTGGCCACCAGTTGCGCCGCGTAGACCAGCAGACGGGTGGACATACCCTCATCCAGACCATGGCCCTTCAGGTTACGCGAGCGATGGGCGATCTGTACCAGTTTTTCGGCCATTTCCCGGTCGACACCAGCCTCGTGGGCGACGATTTCGGTTTCGATTGCCGTCTCCGGATAGTCGAAATCCATGCCACCGAAACGTTGCTTGGTGGACTGCTTCAGGTCTTTCATGAGTGACTGATAACCAGGGTTATAGGAGATAACGATCTGGAAATCGGGATGCGCCTTGACCAGTTCCCCTTTCTTCTCCAGCGGCAGTTCCCGGCGGTGATCAGTCAGGGGATGGATGACCACGGTGGTGTCCTGGCGGGCCTCCACCACTTCATCGAGATAACAGATGGCACCGATGCGGGCGGCGACGGTAAGCGGGCCATCCTGCCATTTGGTGCCGTTGATATCGAGCAGGAAGCGACCCACCAGATCGGAGGCGGTCATGTCCTCGTTACAGGCCACGGTGATCAGCGGCTTTTTCAGCTTCCACGCCATATATTCGACGAAACGGGACTTGCCGCAACCGGTGGGGCCCTTCAACATGACCGGCATGCGAGCGTCGTATGCGGCCTGATACATCTCAACCTCATTATGCACGGGGCGGTAATAAGGCTCCTCTTTGATCAAGTACTGATCGCTGTCGATATCGCTCATCGCTAAAAGCCTCCAGCAGTCAGCAGCCAGCTGGGGTACAGCAGCAACCGACGATTTGCTTTGTTGTTAAGTAAACTCTCACTCGACAACAGCCCATGACTTCGATCAGCGGGTCAGCTGATCGCTGGCTGTTGGCGGCTGACAGCTCACTAATCAGAATTCCCCCGCCCCGCAGGACGGTGCGCGGGGGGTGATTAGCTAGATCCCGGATCCGGGATCAGGCCGGCGTACCGCGATAGATAACCATCGAGGCACCGGCACACTGGGCGTAGTTGTCCAGGCCCAGCAGACGCACGTGGTTGTCCGGGTGTGCCTGGTGGCACGCTTCGCACTCGGCCAGGATGGCGTCGACGTCGGTCTCACCGAACATGGGCAGTTTCCACATGTACCAGTAGCTGCCGGACGCGTTTTGCGGCTCGGTGTGCTCGATGGACGGGTTCCAACCCTTGGATACGATGAAATCGATCTGGGTACGGATCTGCTCCGGGCTCATGGCCGGCAGGTAGGAGAATGTCTCGAACTTGCGGCTGTTGGTATCTTCCAGACTGGAAGCGTAATCCTGCATTTCACTCATTGGATAAATCCTCTGTTTTGGCCAGTACCAGTGTTGATATCTGGCTCAAGAAAAATCACTAAACCTTGAAGCGGTCAGCTTTCAGCCGCCAGCGGCCAGCTCAATGTGTGGGGGCGAGACCGCCCACGGCTGGCTGCTGTTGGCTGGTGGCTGACAGCCAAGCAATCGACTCGGTCGATTACTTGTGCGAAACGTCCAGCTTGTCGACGGTGTCGAATTCAAACTTGATCTCCTTCCAGGTCTCCATAGCGGCCTTCAGCTCAGGGCTGTGGCTGGCTGCGGTAGTAAGGATGTCCTTACCTTCCTTCTCCAGCTCACGGCCCTGGTTACGCGCCTCGACACAGGCCTCAACCGCAACACGGTTGGCGGCTGCGCCGGCTGCGTTGCCCCAGGGATGTCCCAGGGTGCCGCCGCCGAACTGCAGTACAGAGTCGTCGCCGAAGATGTTGACCAGCGCCGGCATGTGCCAGACGTGGATACCACCGGAAGCTACCGGCAGAACGCCAGGCATTGAACCCCAATCCTGATCGAAGAAGATACCCCGTGAACGGTCTTCCTTGATGTAGGAATCACGCATGATGTCGATCCAGCCCAGGGTTGCGTCACGGTCGCCTTCCAGCTTACCCACAACGGTGCCGGAGTGCAGGTGGTCACCACCGGAGAGACGCAGGATCTTGGTCAGTACGCGGAAGTGGATACCGTGGTGGGGGTTGCGATCCAGTACGGCGTGCATGGCACGGTGGATGTGCAGCAGCATACCATTGTCCTGACACCATTGTGCCAGCTGGGTGTTGGCAGACCAGCCACCGGTGATGTAGTCGTGCATGATGATCGGCGCGCCGATCTCTTTGGCGTACTCGGCACGCTTCATCATCTCGTCGGAAGTCGGAGCGGTAACGTTCAGGTAGTGACCCTTGCGCTCACCGGTCTCGGCTTCCGCTTTCTGGATCGCCTCCATGACGAAGTCGAAACGATGTCTCCAGCGCATGAACGGCTGGGAGTTGACGTTCTCGTCATCCTTGGTGAAATCCAGACCGCCGCGCAGGCCTTCGTAGCAGGCACGACCGTAGTTCTTCGCTGACAGGCCCAGCTTGGGCTTGATGGTACAACCCAACAGCGGACGACCGTACTTGTTGAGCAGGTCACGCTCAACCTGGATACCCTGAGGCGGTCCATTACAGGTCAGAACGTAGGCGATGGGGAAGCGAACGTCTTCCAGACGCAGGGCACGCAGGGCCTTGAAGCCGAATACGTTACCGACCAAGGAGGTCATGACGTTAACCACGGAGCCCTCTTCGAACAGGTCGATGGGGTAGGCAACGAAAGCGTAGAAACAGGTGTCGTCGCCAGGCACATCCTCGATGGCGTAGGCGCGGCCCTTGTAATAGTCCAGATCGGTCAGCAGGTCGGTCCACACAGTGGTCCAGGTACCGGTGGAGGACTCAGCGGCCACAGCGGCTGCAACCTCTTCGCGGGGTACACCCGGCTGAGGGGTGACTTTGAAGCACGCCAGGATATCGGTGTCCTTCGGCGTGTAATCGGGCATCCAGTATGTCTCGCGGTACTCTTTTACGCCCGCATCATATTTCTTGGCCATGTTTGCGATTCCTCCAGATTTAGGATTGCGTTGCCTTGAAATGCAGCTGTTGGAAAAAACTTTCCATGCTGTCAATCAGTAAAAAATCTTTGTCTAAAAACCTTCATCAAGGTGGAGGTAGTATAGGGGGGAGAGCGCATAAATAAAGTCAGATCTTTTAATTGGAACCATAATAAAATACTTATACCATATCTGATTTGTGGTATAGTTCCTGATAACTGGCTCCTCGATTAAATCGACATGCAGAGGTCCACCTATGCTGGAGCTGTGCCAAGACCGATTACCAGAAGTGAGAGAGTCTATCCATGCATACAACCCTACGACAGATGCGCGTCTTCACCACCGTTGCCCGGCACCTGAACTATACCCGTGCGGCACAGGAGCTCCATCTCAGCCAACCGGCGGTGTCGATGCAGGTGAAACAGTTGGAGGAGTCGGTGGGACTGCCCCTGTTCGAACAGACCGGCAAAAGGATCCAGCTGACCGAGGCCGGCAGAGAGGTGCATGACTATGGCCGCACCATCTTCAAGACCTTCGAGGAGATGGAAGAGGTGCTCTCCTCACTGAAGGGGTTGGACACCGGGCATCTCGATATCTCTGTCGCCAGCACGGTCAACTATTTCGCTCCCAGACTGCTCGCTGCCTTCAGCCGGAAATTCCCCGGTATCAACCTGCGCCTGGATGTCTCCAACCGTAAGCGTCTCATGGAGCTGCTGCAGACCAATGAGACCGACATCGTACTCATGGGACGACCACCCAAGGATATCGATTTGGAATATGAACCCTTTATGGATAATCCCCTGGTGGTGATCGCCCCTCCCGGACATCCGCTGCAGACCCAGAAAAAGATCCCTATGGAACGATTGGAGCAAGAGGTTTTCATCATGCGTGAGGCCGGTTCCGGTACGCGTCTGGCAATGGAGCGCTATTTTGCGGAGCAGGGCATCAATATCCGTACCGGCATGCAGATGACCAGAAACGAGGCCATCAAGCAGGCGGTTCGGGCGGGTATGGGACTGGGGGTGGTATCCGCCCATACCATCGAACTGGAGGTCGAAACCGGTCGTTTGGTCATTCTAGATATCGAGGGGCTGCCCATCCAACGTCACTGGTATATGGTCTATCGAAAGACCAAGCGGCTCTCACCGGCGGCGAAGGCGTTTCACGATTTCGTTATGTCGGAGGCTCAACATATCCAGCAAGCGCCGGTTTAGGTATTAGGGCCTGTTGAGTATACAGCGGTTTTAAGCATGCGTTAGAATTAACAATTCAGCTCGACAGTTGTCATAGATAAGCACTCAACATCAACATTTCACTTTAAGTGAGGCCTTCCAAACATGTCGGATCGGGGCAGTTCAAGTCAAACCCCAAACCTGCTGGAAGCTTATCCGCTTCTTGGCAAAGTCACCCTGCCCGGGGATTTGCGTAAACTGGACCAGGCGAAGCTAAGGCCGCTGGCAAGTGAGATGCGGCGCTTTCTTATCGACTCGGTTTCCCAGACCGGCGGTCATCTGGCGGCCGGGCTTGGCGTGGTGGAGTTGACCATCGCCCTCCACTACGTCTTCAACACCCCCTACGACCGTCTGGTGTGGGATGTGGGACACCAGGCCTATCCGCACAAGATCCTTACCGGAAGAGGGGAGCGAATGGCCAGTTTGCGGCAGAAGGGGGGGCTTTCAGGATTCCCGAAACGCTGCGAAAGCGAATATGACATCTTTGGTACAGGTCACTCCAGCACCTCCATCGGGGCGGCGCTCGGGATGGCGGTGGCGGCAAAACAGAAGGGTGAAGATCGTAACGTTGTAGCCATCATCGGTGATGGCGCCATGGGCGCCGGGATGGCCTTCGAGGCCCTCAACCAGGCCGGGGCCCTGGATCAGGACCTGCTGGTGATCCTGAATGACAACGATATGTCCATATCCAAGCCGGTGGGTGGCTTCAGCAATCACCTCGCCCGTCTGCTCTCCGGCAAGGTCTATACCAGCATGCGCGAAGGGGGCAAATCCGCCCTCAGTCATCTTCCCCATCAGGTGGGGGATCTGGTGGGTCGATGGGAAGAGCATATGAAGGGTCTGGTGATGCCGGGTACCCTTTTCGAGGAGATGGGTTTCAACTACATCGGACCCATCGACGGGCATGACTTCGATACCCTGGTTGCGACACTGCAAAACATGCGCAACATGCCCGGTCCCAGGCTGTTGCATGTGGTGACCCAAAAAGGGCGGGGTTACGTGCATGCGGAGAATGATCCCTGTGTCTACCATGGGGTCACCCCGTTCGATCCCGATACGGGGAAGATGGAGAAACATGGCAGCGGCAAGACCTATACCCAGGTATTCGGTGACTGGTTGTGCGCCATCGCCGATCAGGATGATCGCCTGGTGGCTATCACGCCCGCCATGTGCGAGGGGTCGGGTATGGTGCAGTATGCCAAGCAGCACCCCAAGCGCTATTTCGACGTTGGGATAGCGGAACAGCACGCCCTTACATTTGCCGCGGGTTTGGCCTGCGAAGGCCTGAAACCGGTGGTGGCGATCTATTCCACATTCCTGCAGCGCGCCTATGATCAACTGATACACGATGTGGCACTGCAGGATCTTGACGTGACCCTGGCCGTGGACCGGGCGGGACAGGTCGGTGCGGATGGGGCAACCCATGCGGGGAGCTTTGATTTGAGCTATGCGCGCCTGATTCCCAACATGGTTATCATGGCGCCTGGGGACGAACAGGAGTGCAGCCGTCTGCTGCAGACCGCCTATGAATATCCCGGGCCGGCCCTGGTGCGCTACCCCCGGGGTACAGGTCCGGGGGTTGAAGTGGCAGCATCGCTACCGAAACCATTGCCGATCGGTGAGGGTGAAATCCGGCGCACTGGCAGTCATGTGGCACTCCTGGTTTTCGGCAGTCTGCTGACAACGGCGCAACAGGTTGCCGAGCATATCGACGCATCCCTGGCTAATATGCGCTTTATCAAGCCACTGGATACGGACTTGATCGATCAATTGGTCGCTACCCATCAGATCCTGGTTACCCTGGAGGAGAATGTGGTGATGGGAGGCGCAGGCTCTGCAGTCAATGAATATCTGGCATCCCGCGGATGCCAGGTAAGGGTGCTCAACCTCGGTTTGCCCGATAGCTATTTGGACCACGCCAGTCATCAGCAGCAGTTGACTGAGGCTGGGCTTGATTTCGATGGCATCCTTGCAGCCATCGAGCGGGTCAATAGAGAGACGAAGTTACAGGTTGTCTAACCGGATGTATGCCTTACTGAGGAGACCATGATCGAGATTGCCGGCGTCGATGCCTTCGATGACAACTATATCTGGATGGTGAAAAATCCCACCTCATCCCAAGCTGTAGCGGTGGACCCGGGCGATGAGGCACCGGTCTTGAACTGGCTGCAGCAACATAGCTGTGATCTTAGCGCCATCCTCATAACTCACCACCATTATGATCATGTGGGGGGTATCCCGGAACTACGCGAGGCCTATCCTGAAGTCGCGATCTATGGCCCGGCCGGTGAATCCATTCCCGGTGTGACCCATCCTCTCGGGGAGGGTGACAGGCCACAGATAGCCGGTCTGGATGCCGGCTTCCAGGTGTTGGAGGTGCCGGGGCATACGGTGGGACATATCGCATATTTCGGTGAGGGGGTGCTCTTCTGTGGCGATACCCTGTTTGCCGCCGGTTGTGGACGGGTATTCGGTGGCACCTTCGATCAGCTATCGGACTCGCTACAGCGTATCGCCACACTGCCGGGGGATACCCTGGTCTACTGTGCCCATGAGTACACCCTGGCCAACCTGGGCTTTGCAGAGTGGGTCGAGCCGCAGAATCCCGATCTGGTAAGTCGCATCGAGCGGGAGCGGGAAAAGCGCGAGGCCGGCGCTCCCACGGTACCTTCGATCCTCAGCGATGAGTTGTTGACGAATCCCTTTTTGCGCACCACTGTTGGCTCGGTTGTGCAGGCGGCGGAAGATGCCACTGGACATGACCTGACCACTCCCCGTGAAGTCTTCACCGCATTGCGGCAGTGGAAGGACAGCGAGTACGATTGACCCGGACTCCGGGCATACTTCCAGTGATTATGTATGTGGGGCAGAATGGCCGCATAACCAAGAGGCTATGCGGCCGATCGGGTTAGACGTTACGGGCATCCATCATGCGTTCGATGATGGGCTGCAGAATGATCTCCATGGCAAACCCCATCTTGCCACCGGGTACCACGATACTGTTACGGCGAGACATGAACGAGCCGTCGATCATCGACAAAAGATAGGGAAAGTCGGTATCGAATTTTTTCGTATCACTGAAACGGATAACCACGAAGCTCTCGTCCGGTGTCGGGATATCACGGGCGATGAAGGGGTTGGAGGTATCGACTGTGGGTACCCGCTGGAAGTTGATGTCGGTGCGGGAGAACTGCGGCGTAATGTGGTTGATGTAGTCGGGCATGCGACGCATGATGGTGTCGACGATTGCCTCTTCACTGTAGCCGCGCTCTGCATTGTCGCGGAAGATCTTCTGAATCCATTCCAGGTTGACGATGGGTACTACGCCGACTCCCAGATCCACATATTTGGCGACGTCCACATCGCCATCCACCACCATGCCGTGCAGACCTTCGTAGAAAAGCAGATCTGTACCCTGATCAATGGTTTCCCAAGGGGTGAATTCACCAGGCTTGTGATCACAACTGAGTCGGGCATTGTGTTCGGCCGCTTCCTCCGTGCTGTGTAAGTAGTAGCGCTTTTGGCCACCCCCGGTTTCACCGTAGGTCTTGAAAAGCTCGGCAATTTTATCGAAGCGGTTTGCTTCAGGGCCGAAATGGCTCATACCTTCAGCCATCTTCTCGCGCATTTCAACACGTGTATAGCGGTGGAAACTGTCACCCTCGACCACGGCAGACTTGATGCCATCGCGATAGAAGATATGTTCGAAGGCCCGCTTGACAGTGGTGGTTCCGGCGCCTGACGAGCCGGTTACGGCGACCACAGGATGCTTTTTGGACATATGCTTCTCCCTTATCTAATTAATTATATTGTGCTGTCCGGTTGGCCTGTAACGAGGCTCTTTTAGTCTCACCGGACTAGGTTATGGGTAAAAAATTGCAGCCAACTATAACACGGGAAAATCCGATTTCCAGAAACAATGGAGTGT
>NATW01000125.1 GCA_003094555.1 gamma proteobacterium symbiont of Ctena orbiculata | reverse complement strand
CATTCAAAGTCACCATTGACATATCTAGAACCCCATCCCATTGGGAGTTCCACGTGACTACGCCATCCGCAGCCCCTCCGAACCGAGCAACGATATGTTTCTGAATGTAAAGAGAGCGTATCCTTGCCCTTCCACTCCCACTCGATATCTCCAGAGTTCCCCTCCTCTGCGATCAGGTTTGATCGACCCTCTTTCTTTATCCAGAAACGCATAGGAAAGATTGTTATTTTGCTAGGTGAACCCGGTAAAAGCTGACGTTGACCGATATTTCTTGCATTCGTGAATTCATCTTTCGAACGATTGACAACGTCTGCTTTCCGTAACAATGCATCCCGATCATCATATTGTTGTGCGAAATTATTCCAGGCCATGGCATTTTCACCCATACCGATTACGGCATAGGCTGAATTCACACTGTATCGCTCATCATTTTTCTCAACGACTTCTTGCACAATCGCAGGTGTTGCAGCAAAACTTGCCAGATAGACCGCTTGCTGGGCATTACTTAGAACACCATTTACACTATCAACGACAGGAATAAGTGCCTCAGTAATGTTGACGACAACATTGTCGACTTGGCCCATTATCTGGTTTGCGATACTGGTAAAGGGTTTCATCACCCAGATAAAGTTGGCGATGTAGTCAACGTTTCTTATAAGGATAGAGGCATACCTGGCCCAGGATGAAAAACTCACCATTTGGCCTATGGAGACTTGATTTGCAACCATTGCCCGGTTTGTGTAAGCCTGAAAATTCAGCGCTCTTGCCTGCCAAATCAAGCCACTGTAAACCGCCGCATCAGCTGTATTAGCAAGTCTGGATTTCTCTGATGCGGTTTGCCCCGTATTGAACAAGACCAGGACAAACAGAATTGATGACATGAGAAAAGCCACCCCGAGAGGGAGCGCCTGTCCTTTTTGCTTTGTGCTTGATATCCGAATCATATTGCTGTCCATTAACGGCCTGACTTCACTGAACACCAAATTGTGAAGTCAGGCCTCATAAGGCGTGATGATGATATGAAGGTATAACCTTCCTACAGATCAATCACTAACCTCCTCCACCACCTCCAAGTGATCCTGCCTCAGAATCGTTATCATCATAGTTACCCATGCTGTTTGCTTCCACAGCTTCAGCCTTAGCGGTCTCGCCCATTTCTGTTGCAGCACCTCGAGCATCCGCACCGCTTCCACCACCAAGTTCTGAGCCCAACCCAGAGATTTGTGTTTCGACAATCTGACCAAAATATCCGAATGCACCGATCGCGGCGACCGCAATTACAGCGACAATAATTATGTACTCAGTCATCCCCTGACCAAAATGAAAACGTTTTGGTTCTTTCCTTCCTGATTTATATGACATATGAATTACTCCATGAAGACATTGAATTTAGCAAGTTGCACTATTGGCTTTGCCTATCCCTATTTACGCATGACCGAAATCTCTGCGCTCCATACATTGACGAATTTAACTATATTGACTACCCCTCCATAATTTTATCCGCTTCTATATATTGATCCCTTTGCCATCAGAGAACGAAAGTTGAATCACTCTACATAGGCAGGCAACAGCGGAGCGCCTGTCAAAAACTCCTCCATTGATACTTCACGCCACATCTCTGACGGCTTGAAATAATCAATCGGCTTATCCACGAATTTGATCTCCTGGAGTTCTCCTATATGGCCATCTGACGTTTCCTGACGTATCACAAAACCAAGTAGAGAGCTAAAGTGTTGAAGATAGCTGCGTCCTTGACCATCGGTACACGTCCATACGCTCAGTTCAGAATTTTTCACGCTTCTCTTACTGATCTTTTTAGCCTTTGCACCACTACAGGGCATTGATCTCAATACACCCGACCAAGCCATAATGTCTTCATTTTGATCGCCTTTTGAAGCATTCTGCTTATCTTCACTGATCTCAACTGTGTTACCAGTCGGTAACTCGCTGTAGTAGTGGCTGGATGAATTGACTAACCATTCCTGTTCAGACTTGTAATTTTGGATATAAACAAGCTGTGGCGTGTTACTACTCTGTGACAGACTCTCAGAACGTATTCCATGTTGACTAAGCGTAATCCGCGTTCGCTTTTTAACGCTCTCGTTATGCTTGTTGTACTCCACTAATAATGCACTGAAGGGTTTAGCAGGCTTGAGTGTATTTTCATTGACATCCACTGCCATATCCTCTGTTCCAAAACACACTCCTGACACTGTCAGGAATACAACATATTTAATGACTCTCTCCAGTGACTTTCTAATAACAGACATGACTCTCACGGTTATCCAATACTCAGATCAATTCCAAATATTTCTGCCGTCACCAATTGTAACTATTAGAAGTTCCGCTATTCGTTGTAACCACATATTCAGTACAGCTGACGAACTCAATAGTGCCCGATGTCTGGTTTGCGCCTGTAAAGCTCAGACGGCCTGTACCAGGATGACCATCCGTGCAATCAAAAGTCACTGGGATATCGGTTGTTACATCTATATAGCCATGACTGGGATCGTAGACACGGCCCTCTGCTGTGTAGGCCGAGTTACCATCCTCTGTCACTGAGATATCGGTCACCCGGTAACTTCGTTCATCAAATCCAAGAAAGTCGGAAAAGAGGGTGCAATTCTGATAATTGGCTTCACAGCTGAATGTTCTGTGTATCGCACGTGTAATGTTATCCACGCTGGTCAGATCACCATCATGCACGCTGGTGAAAGCGCTTCCATCGCTACCATCCGCGTATGTAATAGTGACTACGCCGGTGAATGTATACAGGTACAAACCCCCACCATAACTGCAATCCGTGAAGGTGCCGAGAGTAACCTGACCCGTTGTATCGTTGAACTCGACAATCCCTGTCCCACCGTGGGGACAGAGATCTTCGCTACTATCGCTTGTACCCATCGGCACAACTATTGGTGTTGGATTGTATGCCTTGGCTGCGGTTTGAGCAGGCAGCACGATGCCATTTTCATCAACACCTTGCTTAACGGCTGATGCCGCGCCGATCGCCAGATCTTTGGCATTGGAGTCGTTGACTACAGCTTCAGATTCGTTACCGGTGAAATCATCTGATGTGTTGTCACTTACATTATCATCATTGACGGGGTTATTCGTATCAGCAGGATCGTCTGAGGAGCCTCCTCCACCGCCGCATCCTTGCATTGCCAGCAACAGGGAGAATGATGCCGACACTAAAATCCTTCCGCTTCCCTTCATGTTCCTTTTCAACCTCTTTGTTACTTCATTATTCCATAGAAGGCCTTTCCTGGCCGGGTGAAAGACTACCGTTTAATAGCCGGACAATGAAACTGATCATGGTCAATTAGGGGAAGATTTCAGAAAATGATCACACAATTGTGTGAGCCGAATCACATATACAGTTGGTATTCAGCCGCTTTGATGGGTAAATTTTTTACAAGAGCGGACGCTATTCCCGGGTTGGCTTGATGTGGAGGATTATCTAGAGAGAGCAGCTTCACATGAATAATAGATAAAAAAAGTAGCAACATCGATGTTATTTTAAAAAGCGTTCAATTGTCTCCCGTCTCTTTATCCAACTTGCGTAGAAATGCCAGCTTTTCCCCTATCTTTATCTCCATGCCCCGGTCAACCGGATGGTAGTATTGACGGCCCTTTAACTGCTCAGGCATATAGTTTTCACCAGCAGCATAGGCATTGGGTTCATCGTGGGCATAGCGGTAGGCCTTACCGTAGTCGAGCGCTTTCATCAATTTGGTGGGGGCGTTGCGTAGCTGCAGTGGTACCTCAAGAGAGCCGGAGGTCTTTGCTTCGGCTAGGGCAGCGTTCCAAGCAGTGTAGACGGCATTACTCTTGGGTGCGCACGCCATGTAGACCACGGCTTGTGCGATGGCCAGTTCCCCTTCCGGGCTGCCGAGCCGTTGCTGGGTGTCCCAGGCGTTGATGGCCAGCTGCAGGGCCCTTGGATCCGCGTTACCGATATCCTCCGATGCCATACGCACTACCCTGCGGGCAATGTATAGCGGATCGCAACCCCCATCGACCATGCGCGCCAACCAGTAGAGGGCAGCGTCCGGGTCGGAGCCTCTGACCGATTTGTGCAGAGCGGAGATCTGATCGTAGAAGGCCTCGCCGCCTTTGTCGAAACGGCGCAGTGTGCCGCTGGCCACTTCCGCCACTACCTGTTCATCGATCTCTCCCGACTCGGTCAGGTCCGCTGCTATCTCCAGCAGGTTGAGTGCCCTTCTGGCATCCCCATCCGCCGCTTCCGCCAGCAGGGTGCGGGCCTTGCGGCTGATGCCGAGCTCCCTTGCGCCAAGTCCATTGTCGGTATCTTTCAGGGCCAGATCGATAATCTGTTCCAACTCTTCATGGGTCAACGCTTTCAATACATAGGTGCGCGCGCGGGAGAGCAGTGCGTTGTTGAGTTCAAAGGATGGATTCTCGGTGGTGGCGCCGATGAAGACCACCGTGCCATCCTCCACATGGGGCAGAAAGGCATCCTGTTGGGATTTGTTGAAACGGTGCACCTCATCGATGAAGAGAACGGTGGGTCGTTGCGCCTGCAGTTGGAAGTGCTTCGCCTGCTCCACCGCGGCACGGATCTCCTTGACCCCGGACAGCACCGCCGACAAGCTGAGGAACTGGGCACCGGAGTGGTGGGCAATCAAGCGCGCCAAGGTGGTCTTACCCGTGCCTGGAGGACCCCAGAAGATCATGGAATGGAGGCGATCCTCCTCGATGGCCCGGCGCAGCGGTTTGCTGTCAGAGACAATATGGGACTGACCGACAAACTGTTCCAGGGTGCGCGGTCGCATCCGGTCGGCAAGTGGGCGGTTCTCCCCACCCTCGTTCCGGGCAAAGAGATCCTGATCGCTCATAGGTCGCCGATCAAATCGACCATGGGTGGCGGGGTGAACTTGAACAGGGTGGCATCCAGGGTTGGATTGCGCTGGATATTATTGAAAACGAAGCGAGTGGTCTGACCGAAGTTATCCACCATCTCCATGCGCTGCAGTCTGTTATCGTCAAGTGCCAGGCGCAAGCTGGCGAACTGGGACTCTTTCCCTTTCGGCAGCAATTCGACCCAACTCAATCCATCGGTTTCGCCCAGATCAGTGACCAGAAAGTGTTCTTTAATGGGTGCCTGGTCACTCAGCAATTGAGCCGGCGTGCCAACCAACGCCGCCTGTTGGCTGCGATGGGAAACCTGCTCCAACTCGATGTCGTAAAGCCAGATGCGATCGCCGTCCGCCACAAT
This sequence comes from gamma proteobacterium symbiont of Ctena orbiculata, assembly GCA_003094555.1. Classification (GTDB taxonomy): domain Bacteria; phylum Pseudomonadota; class Gammaproteobacteria; order Chromatiales; family Chromatiaceae; genus Thiodiazotropha. Next base: position 44,541 of record NATW01000125.1, on the reverse strand, counting down.
CAACTGCTCACTCGGCGCCGTATATTCCCAGCGCAACTGACCTGGGCGCTTCAGGTAGAAAACTCCGCTGCTGGTGTAGGAGGCCTCATCATCCTGTTGCAGTGTCTGCTCGAAGTCAGCCTGAAGGGTGGTGAGGTCCTCGAGAAAGGCCTCTAGCTGCTGCGGTCCGCTCAGTGCCCATAGGGGTTGAATGAAGCCCAACAGCGTAAGGGTAATAAGTAGTCTCAGGCTGGTCTGCATGCAACAATATTCCCAATCAATCTTTTGGCGGTGGCGGTGCCAGTACGGTGCGACTGCCATTGCTTTCCGCAGCCCCGACAATGCCTGTTCTCTCCATCTCTTCGATCATCCGGGCGGCCCGGTTATAGCCGATCTTCAATCGCCGCTGCACACCGGATATGGAGGCCCGGCGTGTCTCGGTGACGATGCGAACCGCTTCGTCATAAAGGGGATCGCTATCTTCCACATCGCCGTTTTCCGCCGGAAAACCGGGCACCGACTCGGTTGCTTCCTGGAGTATCTCTTCCAGGTAGTCCGGCTGTCCTGCCTGTTTCAGATGTTTCACCACCCTGTGTACTTCGTTGTCATCCACGAACGCGCCGTGCATGCGTTGCGGAATATTACTGCCGGTACCCATGTAGAGCATGTCACCATGACCCAGCAGATGCTCCGCCCCCATCTGATCGAGAATGGTGCGGGAGTCGACCCGTGAGGAGACCTGGAAGGCGATACGGGTGGGTATATTCGCCTTGATCAGACCGGTGATGACATCCACAGAGGGTCGTTGAGTGGCCAGGATCAGATGGACCCCGGAGGCGCGCGCCTTCTGCGCCAACCTGGCGATCAACTCCTCGACCTTCTTTCTTGCCATCATCATCATGTCGGCAAGCTCGTCGATAATGACCACAATATAGGGGAGAGGTTCCAGGGTGGGATGCTCCATGGCCTCGATGATCTCTGTCGGTTCAGGTTGAAACAGGGGGTCCTTGAGGGGTTCGCCTTTCTTGATCGCATCCCTGACCTTGCGGTTGTAACCGACGATGTTTCGCACCCCCAGGCTGGCCATCAGCTTGTAACGCCGCTCCATCTCACCCACACACCAGCGCAGGGCGTTGGCCGCCTCCTGCATATCGGTCACCACCGGAGTCAGCAGGTGGGGTATGCCTTCATAGACCGACAACTCCAGCATCTTGGGATCGACCATAATCATCCGCACCTCATCCGGCTTGGACTTATACAGCAGACTGAGGATCATGGCGTTGATCGCCACCGACTTACCCGAACCGGTGGTACCGGCGATCAGGACATGGGGCATCTTTGCCAGATCGGCACACATGGGATTTCCGGCAATATCCTTGCCCAGGGCGAGGGTCAGGGCCGACTTTGCCGACTCGTAGGTATCGGACTGGAGGACCTCGCTGAGAAAGACCATTTCCCGGTACTCATTGGGGATCTCGAGACCGATCACCGACTTGCCGGGAATCACCTCCACCACCCGCACCGCGATGGTCGACAGGGCTCGCGCAAGGTCTTTCGACAGGCTGCTGATCTTGCTCACCTTGGTGCCGGCAGCAAGCTGTAGCTCAAACAGGGTCACCACGGGTCCAGGGTGTACCGCCACCACCTGAACCTCGATATCGAAATCGGCGAACTTCAACTCCACCTGACGGGACATGGCCTGCAGTGCCTCGGGGGAGTAGGACTGGACCGTCTGTTTGGCCGGGTCCAGGAGTGCCAAGGGCGGTAATTCGCTATTGGGATCGGCCTCGAAGAGTGGCACCTGCCGCTCTTTCTCAACCCGCTCACTGGCCTTCGGCGCATTGATCACCGGCTCGATACGGGGCTGTTTTCGTTTGCCCGATTTCTGTTGCTCTTTCTTGATCAGATCCACCCGTTCCTGACGCGCCCTCTTGGCTGCCACATTTTCACGCCGGTGGGTGAAGAAGAGCTGTGTCTTACGCATCAGACCCAGCACCATTCCCCCCAGGAAGTCCATCACGGTAAACCAGGAGACACCGGTAAACAGGGTAAAGCCGCTAAGAAACAGGGCCAACATCAATAGTGAACTGCCGGAACGACTGAATGAGGCTTCGAAATGGCCGCCCAGGAAACTCCCCAGGGCACCCCCCGTACCTGTTGGCAAGGTCACCGCCAAATTACTGGTATGAAGTGCCGCCAAGGCACAGCCCGATGCCAGGGTGATGAAAAACCCCAGCCAGCGCACCAGCACCAGATTCAGATTCACCGAGTCATCGGGATTACGCCGGCGGAACACCAGTACCGCGCTCCAACTCAACATGACGGGAAACAGATAGGCGAAAATACCGAAAAGATAGAGAAAGACGTCAGCAAACCAGGCCCCCGCGGGACCCCCGGAATTCAATACCGAAACTGCCGGTCCGGTATAGGACCATCCAGGATCCAGCGGGGAATAACTGAACAGGGAGAGCAGCAGATAGCCGCTGAGACAGAACAGGCTCCACATAATGCCTTCGCGCAGGGCGTGGCTCACATGGTTGTGAAATGCACTTTGGTCTGATGTTTGTTGGCTTTTAGCCTGTGCTGGCATATCAATAATCTTGTTAAATTAAAATGTTACGATTACTTATTATTGTAGTTTCATAGATACTGTTCACGCAAGGCCGGGTAGAGCAGCTCCCCCTTGGAGAGGTTCACCGCGGCCTTCAGGCAGGGATCATCCTGCCACCCATCAAGCAAGCGCTTCAAATAGGGCATCATCGCCGCAGAGAGGGCCTGGCTGGCGCTTCTTGGCACGGCACCGGGCATGTTGGTGACACAGAAGTGGGTCACCCCATCCACCTGATAGGTTGGCTCCTCATAGGTGGTCGGACGGGTGGTTTCGATACATCCGCCCTGATCGACTGAGATATCCACCACCACGGATCCCGCCTTCATAGTCGAAATCTGCTGGCGTGATATGACTTTCGGCGCCTTCGTACCGGGAACCAGCACTGCACCGATCAGCAGGTCCGCACTGGCCACCGCCTCACTGATTGCATCATGGTAGGAGTAGAGGGCGGTGACATTGTTGCCTAAATCCCGCATCGCACCCATCTTTTCCCTTAAGCGGTCGAAAACCGTCACCCTTGCCCCCATGGACGCTGCGAGTTCGGCGGCATTGCCACCCGCTTCACCTGCCCCCAATATCACCACATGACCCCGTTCCGCCGCCGGCAAACCGCCCAGCAGCACGCCCCTACCAGCGTGTTGATGATGCAACAGGATAGTGCCATTCTGTACCGCAATACGCCCCGCGATATCACTCATCGGCGCCAGGATAGGCAGCCCCCCTCGATCCGCCACCGTCTCAAAGGCGATGCCTGTAACCCCTGACCTGAGCAGGCGCTGGGTCAACCCCTCATCCGCCGCCAAGTGGAGAAAGCAGAACAGCAACTGTCCTTCCCGCAGCATCTCAGGCTCATTGTCATAGGGCTCTTTGACCTTGACCACCAAATCGGCGTGATGATAGAGGGTCTCTGCGTCGGTCAGGATCTCCACACCGGACTCCTTGTAGACCTGATCCCCATAACCGCTGGCGCTGCCGGCACCCTGCTCCAGCATCACCCGATGCCCTGCCTTGACCAGCTCCCCGCAGGCCTCAGGCACCAATCCAACCCGCCCCTCAAGGGGTTTGATCTCTTTCGGAATACCGATATTCATTATCAATTTCTCTCGATTCTTTACCCCGGAGGGATGATTACGTAGTATTCCCGCAATCCTATTTTCAGACTTGGATGCGGGTCACCGATTAAGGACTCGCAAGGCCGGGTCAACACATACAGTCTGCCAGGCAACCAGCCATGGCAGGCCCGAGTTGGAGTAAGTATACATGAGCGAAACCAAGCATTGCCGCCTGCTGATTCTCGGTTCCGGCCCCGCCGGTTACACCGCGGCGGTCTACGCCGCCCGCGCCAACCTGAATCCCGTTCTGGTAACCGGCATGGAACAGGGTGGTCAGCTGATGACCACCACCGAAGTGGACAACTGGCCAGGGGACAATGCCGGGGTACAGGGGCCGGACCTGATGGAGCGTATGCGCCTGCACGCGGAACGCTTCGACACCGAGATCATCTTCGATCACATCAACAAGGCAGAGCTGGGCGAACGCCCCTTCCGCCTCACCGGCGACCAGGCGGTCTATACCTGCGATGCGCTGATCATCTGCACCGGGGCCTCCGCCAAGTACCTCGGCATGGAGTCGGAGCAGGCCTTCCGCGGTCGCGGCGTCTCTGCCTGCGCCACCTGCGACGGCTTCTTCTATAAAAACCAGAAGGTCGCTGTCATCGGTGGCGGCAATACCGCGGTGGAAGAGGCCCTCTACCTGTCGCACATCGCTTCCGAAGTGGTGGTGGTGCACCGTCGCGATCAGTTCCGCTCAGAGAAGATACTGGCCGATAAACTGAAGAGCAAGGCCGCGGACGGGAATGTCACCATCGAGTGGGACCATGTCCTGGATGAAGTCCTCGGCGATCAGAGCGGGGTCACCGGGATGCGCATCAAGAATGTGAAAGACGGGGCCACCAAGGAGATCGATCTGCAGGGGGTCTTCATCGCCATCGGACACAGTCCCAACACCTCACTCTTCGAGGGACAGCTGGATATGACCAACGGTTATCTCCATGTTGCCGGCGGCTTGGAGGGTAACGCCACCCAAACCTCCATCCCGGGCATATATGCCGCCGGTGATGTCATGGACCATGTCTACCGACAGGCGATCACTTCCGCCGGAACCGGCTGCCAGGCGGCCCTGGATGCGGAGCGTTTTCTCGATGCACTCGAGGAGCAATCCTCATAACGGAACAGTCACCAACTTTTAGCAAATTAGAGTCCGTCCAGAAACGACGAGTATCTATCTACCCCCGGCGCCTGGCGGTTGTCTTTCTCCGACGCCCCCACACGACATCCCTGTCGTGACGGGGCTTACGCGGCATCCCTGCCGCTACTGCGAAAGACAACCGCCAGGCGCCTAGCAACGTTCAGGTAAACGCTGGACGGACACTAATTTAAATCAAATGTTTTTACAGTTGAGGGGTGTGACATCTTAAAACGGATCTATTTTCTAATCGTCGTTAGCCTGTCCTTGGCTGGTTGTACGCAACTACCGCAAGGGGTACAGCCGATCGATGGCTTTGAGATCGATCGTTACCTTGGCACCTGGTACGAAATTGCACGCATGGACCATCACTTTGAAAGAGGCCTGGATAATGTCACGGCAAACTACGCATTGCGTAAAGATGGCGGCATCGATGTGATCAACAGAGGATACGCTGCCAAGGATAAACAATGGAAAGAGGCGCAAGGCAAGGCGTACTTTGTCGATGACAGGGAAACAGGCCACTTGAAGGTCTCTTTTTTCGGCCCTTTTTACAGTTCCTACGTCATCTTCGAATTGGATAAGGCAGACTATCAATACGCCTTCGTCAGCGGTTACAACCACGACTATCTTTGGCTATTGGCAAGAACTCCGGAAGTGGATAAAGCGATTATTCAGCGTTTTCTCGATCTTTCCAGATCATTAGGCTTTTCAACTGAAGATATTCTGTTCGTCGATCAAGACCGGGCTGACACGCTCAACTCCGATAACTAGTGACCTGCATCAACATCTGGATGTGAAAATATCACATCCCGGCAGACTAATAGATCACTGCCCCGCACCTCAATATCGCTTAAGATTGTTACCACAAGGATGTTATTAAACAAGACTAACTAGCAGAGAATGGAGCCGGGTATCCTCGGATATATAACTAATCGGAATCCTTTTTAACCGCTATGCAGTCATTTAGCACAAGGATGTGCTAATCACGATTCTGACACTATTGTGCATACAACCTTACGATCTCTTCTGGGACCATCGAACTCGCAAAAGAAGATATTCTGCCAGCGTGACAGACCCAACTTCCCACTGATGATGGGAATGGTCTCGGACGGTCCCACCAATCCAGCCTTGAGATGACTGTCGCCATTGCCATCCTGGGCGTCGTGCAGCCAGACACCCTGGGGAATCATCTTACGCAACAGATTGACCACATCGGTCTGCACACTCTCATCCCAGTTCTCCTGGATCATGATCGCTGCGGTCGCCCCCTGGGCGTAGACATTGACCAGACCCTGCTGAATACCGCTGCGTACAACCACAGCCTCCACTTCACTGGTGATGTCCACGAGGGTCTCGCGGGTATCGGTTTCCAAAAGGATCGTCTCAGGCATATCAAGCCTCCTTGATGAAATTCAATGCCGCGTAAGCCAGGTTAGCATAGGGATCTGCTATTGGGGCGCCGGAGGATCGCGCAAATCCAGCTATTTCCGCACGGACACTAGCTGAATATGTATCGAATGGCCTTGCGATTGGTCCAGGATGTGGCCAATTGCAGGGCCTGGGTATAGGGAACCCAGCGATATTCGGCATGCTCTCCGGGATGCAGCCTGGGCTGTCGCCGGAAGGGCAACATCACCGAGAACCAGTGCTCCCTGTTGGCGTGTACACTGGGCCCGTAGCGGGAGCGCCAGGCGGGAAGAATGGGGAAGCTCTCATTACAGGCAAGGTCGAGCAAGGCCACGCCGGCCTGTATCCCTGTCTCCTCGTAGAGTTCCCGGCGCGCTGCCTGAACCGAAGACTCGCCCCACTCCAGGCTTCCGGTCACTGACTGCCAGAAATCCCTGGGGTGGGATCGACGCAGCATCAATATCTCTCCGGCTGCGGTATAGACCACAACCAGGACCGATTCTGGACGTTTATTTGCTCTCTTCACTGACCGGCTTACGGACCCGGATAGAGAGCTCACGCAACTGGTCGGCGCCGACCTCCGAGGGTGCGGAGGTGAGTTGACAGGCCGCAGTCTGGGTCTTGGGGAAGGCCATCACTTCCCGGATCGATGCGGAATCTGTCAACAGCATGACCAGGCGATCCAGACCGAAAGCCAGACCACCGTGTGGAGGACAACCGAACTGCAAGGCGGTCAACAGAAAACCGAACTTCTCCTCAGCCTCCTCTTCGCTGATCTCCAGCAGCTTGAAAATCTTCTGCTGCACCTCCTGTTGATGGATACGGATCGAGCCACCACCCAGTTCGACCCCGTTCATGACCATGTCGTAGGCCCTTGACTTGCAGGCGCCGGGGTCGTTCTCGAGCACCTCCAACTGATCCAGCTTGGGGGAGGTGAACGGATGATGCAGCGGTGTCCAGCGATCGTGCTGTTCATCCCATTCGAACATGGGGAAATCCACCACCCAGAGGGGTTGCCACTCCCCTTGCAACAGCTCCAGATCATGCCCCAGCTTGACCCGCAGTGCACCCAGGGATTCATTCACCACCTGGGTCTTGTCGGCGCCGAAGAAGATCAGGTCGCCGTCTTTGGCCTGGGTGCGCTGCAATATCGCTTCGGCCACCTCCACCGGGAGGAACTTGAGGATCGGCGACTGCAGGCCTTCTACCCCTTTGGCGATCTCGTTGACTTTGATATAGGCCAGTCCCTTGGCGCCGTAGATCCCGACGAATTTGGTGTATTCGTCGATCTGCTTACGACTGAGAGAGCTGCCACCAGGCACCTTCAGGGCCACTACGCGACCTTTGGGATCCTTTGCAGGACCGGAAAAGACCTTGAACTCAACCTCTTTCATCAGGTCCCGCAAATCCACCAGCTCAAGGGGCACGCGAAGATCGGGGCGATCCGATCCGTAGCGCTCCAGCGCCTCGTCGTAGCTCATGCGGGGAAAGGGATTGGCCAGATCCACATCCAGTATCTCTTTGAATAGCTGACGAATCATCTCCTCATTGATCTGGATGATCTCATCCTCGTCGAGAAAGGAGGTCTCGATATCGAGCTGGGTAAACTCGGGCTGCCTGTCGGCGCGTAGATCCTCGTCGCGAAAACAGCGTACGATCTGATAGTAGCGATCCATCCCCGACATCATCAGCAGTTGCTTGAAGAGCTGTGGCGACTGGGGCAAGGCAAAAAAAGATCCTGGATGGGTGCGGCTGGGCACCAGGTAGTCACGTGCCCCTTCGGGCGTCGCCTTGGTGAGCATCGGTGTCTCGATATCCAGGAATCCATTCTCATCCAGAAAACGGCGCAGAACCTGGGTCACCCTGGCGCGGGTACGGATCTTCTCCAGCATCTCGGGACGGCGCAGGTCGATATAACGGTAGCGCAGGCGTATCTCTTCGGAGACATTTTCATGCTCATCCAACTGGAATGGCGGTGTTTCTGCACGATTCAGCACCTCCAACTCCAATCCCAGGATCTCGATCTCACCGGTGGGCAGATCGGGATTTACCGTACCCTCGGGCCTGGCTCTGACCCGACCTTTGATGCGTAGTACATATTCATTGCGCACATGCTCGGCAATGCTGAAGACATCCGGCAGGTCAGGATCGTAGACCACCTGAACCAGGCCCTCCCGATCCCGCAGGTCGATGAAAATGACCCCACCGTGATCACGTCTTCGGTGCACCCAACCACAAAGTTCTACTTCCTGGCCGATATGAGAGCTGTTGATCTGTCCACAATAGTGACTGCGCATGGAAATTTCCTGTGAGAATCCGCTGATAATTACCCAGTCACCTTATGGTTGACGGGTAATCACTCCAAACGGGCTAAAAAGCGGGAATGTTACGGCTTGACCTCTGCCTCTGCAAGCCCATCGTCTGGATTGACCGCCCCCATGGAGAGTAGCATCTTCAATCCGTCATCGACACTCATATCCACTTCGCGGATATCTTCTTTCGGTACCAGGACGAAATAGCCGCCGGTGGGGTTCGGTGTGGTGGGAATATAGACATTCACCACATCCCGACCGGTCACCTGCTGGACTGCACCGTTCTCTTCGCTGGTCAGGAAAGCGAGGGTCCAGAGTCCACGCCGGGGGAACTCCACCAATACCACCTTACGAAAGGATTTACCCTTATCGGCAAACATGGTCTCGACCATCTGCTTGACCGCGGAGTAGACCGATCTGACCAGCGGTATCCGGGCCAGCAGTCTCTCCCACATGCTCACCAATTTGCGGCCGAACAGATTGGCGGCCACCAGGCCGGTGAGGAGCAGAATCAGCAGTGAGAGCAGAACCCCCAGTCCGGGAATGTGAAAACCGAACAGATTATCGGGGCGGTAGGCCTCGGGCAGCAGCAACAGGCTGGTGTCCATCCAGCTGACCAGCAGGTTGATGACCAGAAAGGTGGCCCCAAGGGGCAACCAGACCAGCAGGCCTGCCACCAGGTAGCGGCGTAGGAAGCTCATTTTAAAAATTCCGATAGGTGTTTAGTGGCACCCGCAGCTACCACCGCTGCAACTTGCCGGTTTGCTTTCGGTCTTGGTTGTCTTAGCCTCGTTGCCTCCGTTATCGTGGATGTTTTTCTTGCTTCCACCCTTGAAATCGGTCTCATACCAACCGCTCCCCTTGAGCCGAAAAGCGGCTGCGGAAATCACCTTTTTGAGGCTGTCACGCTTACATTCCGGGCATTCGGAAAGCACTGGATCACTCATCTTCTGGATGGCTTCCAGCTCATGCTCACAAGCCTCACAGCGATATTCATAAATTGGCATATCAGGTTTCCTCAATTGTTCGGTTGCGGCGCCATGGTCGCTTGCAGCGCCGCCGAATCGGGGAATCCTAACATATTGGGAGTGATAAACGACATTTCAAGACAGAATCGTCGGGTGACGGTCTTCACCAGGCGCGGCACAGATCACAAGCAAGAGAGTGGTTGCTTCTGATCCCGGCACTTCCGACAGCCCGACTAAAAGTCTTAGACGGTGGAGACTACTGTTCCTGATCCAGTTTTTCTCTGCGCTGGCGCAGCATCTCACCTTGCCGGCGTGTAATATGGCGGATCAAGGCATCCTGGTCACTGTTGCGGATGAGGGTGAAATTGATCCGGGTATGGTAGGGATAGGTACCATCTCCAGAGGTCACTTCATCTATACCAACCACCTCGCCATAGGCCACTACCCCAGTATAGGAAGGTAGCAGCAGCAGCTTGATCTCAACCAGGCTGCCCACCTCCAGCTTCTCGGTGATATCCATGGCAAGGCCGCCGGCGCTGAGATTAACCGAGCGTGAGGGACGTGCTAAAAGATCATTCTCCTGGGCCAGAAAACTCTGACCCAGCAGATTGACCTTTTCATCCAATGCCTTGAGATAGTCAGCAACATCAGGGTCGCGCTGCTCGATACGGTGCAGGGGGGCAGACAGGTGCTGACTGATGTTCTGCAAGCGGGTCATTACTGTAAATCTGTCCGTCCCTTGGAGCTTCTCATCGATGCTTTGGGGTAACTCATTCCGCTTGATCGCACGATAGTTGACCTGTATCGAATCATCGATGCGGAAAAACTCTCTACGTTCATCCTGGGACATTCCCTTCTCATCATTCATCATCTGTCAACACTCCTCTCCAGCTTTCACTCTGGTTCACTGGCCTTGATCACCTCACCGCTATCCTGATCCTCACCACGCTGGATCACAAGCTCGACACGCCTGTTCTGTGCCCTGTTCTCACTCGTATCATTGGCTACCAGTGGCTTAGAATCGGCATATCCTTGGATCAGAAAGCGCCCTTGATCAATGGCCGCATTACTCAGCATGGCGTGGACAACGGTCACTGCCCGGGCTGAAGAGAGTTCCCAATTCGAGCGAAAACGTCGGGTGGATATGGGTATGTTGTCCGTATGACCTGCAACAATGATCTTACCAGGGGTATTCGCGATTACATCTGTTATCTTGGAAATTACTTCGAAGAATTCGGGGTTGAGGGCAGCCCGTCCCGATGGAAATGAGCCCTTTTCCTGGATGCGGATAATGATTTTTGTTTCCTCTGTCTCCACATCCAGCAACCCCCCCTCAATTTCACTATCCAGCATCTCCTGCAACTGCTCTGCCTGCTCCTCGACCTCTTTCTCGATCTGCGCCTGCATCGCTGCCTTTGCCACGTCGATATCCAGGTCTTGCGGGTCCTGAGCCTCATCACGCTGATCCTGTTCCTCAGTCTTGAGAAACTCCTGTTCCAGATCTGATGTCTGCTGGCGGAGCTCTTGCAGGGGGGAGGGTTCAGGCGTGCCTGGACTGTATTCCTGCATGATCACGCTGGTGCCTTTTACCACCTCGAGTGCCGGAATCTCCCGCTGCACACCGAAGGCATCCTTCATGGATTCCGCCATTTTCTTGAATCGTTGGGCATCCACCTCCGCAAAGGAGAGTAGCAAGACGAAGAAGCACATCAGCAGCGACATCAAATCTGCAAAGGTCGCCAACCAGGGCGGCAGGCCGTCAGGACATTTCGGGCACTCGTCTGCCATTACCTAGGATTCCTGAACCGGACGTTTACCGGTGGGAAGGTAGGTACTCAGGAGCTGTTCCAATACGCGTGGATTCATTCCCTCCTGGATGCCGGAGATTGTTTCCATGATCAGGGACTTGTTGGTCTTTTCCATAGCACTGGCCCGGGCCAGTTTGTCGGAGATGGGTTGTGCGAAGGCATTCGCAATCACGGCGCCATACAGAGTCGTCAACAGTGCGACTGCCATGGCAGGTCCGATACTGGCGGGATCCGACATATTCGCCAGCATCTGCACCAACCCCACCAGGGTGCCGATCATGCCCATGGCCGGTGCCATGGTCGCCATATTCTTGAACATGGTCTGGCCGACCTCGTGGCGTTGAATTGTCAAGTCGATATCCTTGGTCAACAGCTTGTTGACCAACACCGGATCGTGTCCGTCCACACACAGGCTGATACCCTGCTGGAGAAATTGATTGCCGATCTCCTGCCCTTCCAGGGCCAGCAATCCATTCTTGCGTGCGATATCCGCCAGCTCCACAGCCTCGTCGATGAGTTTTTTTGGATCATCGGTCTTGTAGAAAAAGGCCTTCATTCCGATGCTGAAGGAACCGAGAAAGTCCCCCAGGGAGACCTGCATCAAGGTCACCATGAAGGTCCCTCCCACCACAATCAATAACGATGGAACATTCACAAACAACATGACGTCGCCACCGGAAGCAATTGCCCCGATGATGATGCCGAAACCACCCAAAAGACCAACCAGAGTAGCAATATCCACCGATTATTTCTCCGAATCCCCGTTGCTGTTGTGTTGCATCTATAAGCAGCTGCCTGAGAGCAATCCGTCCCGGTTCGTTCAAAGGTAAAAAGCTACGATTCCAATCTGTTTGTTTTAGCGGTAGGAAGCGGTCAAACTTTAATTCCCCAAGACCCTGGATGGGGGCCAGATATTTGTTGCTGTAGTTGGCAGGATCTGGCTGTACAACAGACTATTATGAGACGAATTGTTACTAAAAATTCAAGAAGTTATATGAATATTACAGATGAACAAAATATACTTATTACCGGCTGCTCCAGCGGCATCGGTCTTAACGTCGCTGCAGGACTGAAAAGCCGCGGTTACCGTGTCTTTGCCAGTGCCCGAAAGGAACAGGATGTAGAGGATTTGCAGCGCCGGGGATTCGAGGCGCTCCAGCTCGACCTGGATCAGAGTAGCTCCATAGATCAAGCCGTGGAGCAGCTGTTTGAGCAGACCAATGGGCGACTTTACGCCCTCTTCAACAACGGTGCCTATGGTCAACCCGGAGCGGTCGAGGACCTGAGCCGTGAGGTACTGCTCAAGCAATTCGAAACCAATCTCTTTGGCTGGCATGAGCTGACATGCCGGGTCATCCCAACAATGCGCAGTCAGGGTGAGGGGCGAATCATTCAAAACAGCTCGATTCTCGGTTTTATCACCCTACCCTATCGTGGCGCCTATGTGGCCAGCAAATACGCCCTGGAAGGATTGAGTGACACCCTGCGGCTGGAACTTGCCGGGAGCGGTGTGCATGTCTCGCTGATTGAACCGGGACCAATTGAAAGCCGGTTTCGGGAAAATGCTCATATCATGTTTGAAAAACATATCGACAGCCTCAACTCTGTGCATCGGCAACACTACCAAGGCGTGATCAGCAGGCTGGAAAAACAGGGACATGCCGCTCCCTTTACCCTTCCTGCGGAAGCGGTACTCAAGAAGGTCATCCACGCCCTGGAGAGCCGCAATCCCAAACCACGCTACCACGTCACCTTTCCCACCCATCTGTTTGCAGTGCTTAGACGTCTGCTCAGCAGTCGCGCCATGGATCGCCTCCTTCTCAGGGTTGGGGGAGGTGGCAGTCGCTGATATGGTCACTATTAACCCGGTACGCAGGTAGGCTGGGTTAAAAAATTCCAGGTTGAAGCGGAAAGCCATTCTATGACATGATCCTTGCCCCTTGTCTAAACTTGTTGGCCTACATAAATCATGTCGACTGAGATCCCAACCCCCATTGAGATCAATCTGCACCAAAAATCCCGCCTGCTGGCACTGCGCTTTTCCGATGGGATGAGCTTTGAACTTCCCTGTGAGTATCTGCGTGTCTTCTCCACGGCGGCGGAGGTCAAAGCGAGTGATTCACCGGTTACCGGAAAGGAGTCGGTCAGTGTCACGAAAATCGAACCTCAGGGGCAATATGCCATACGCCTGGTCTTCGATGATGGACATGACACAGGAATCTTCTCATGGGAGACCCTCTATAAGCTGGGCATCGAGTATGAGAAAAACTGGAACAGCTATCTCGAAAAGCTGAAAGCCATCGGCTACGCACGCCAGGAAACGGGGCAGGAGGAACGCAGAATCAAGCTCTATTATTTCTCCTGGTTGGCAAATAAAACAGGCAAAGAGAGTGAAGAGTTGCTACTGCCGCCTTCAGTAACAACCGTCTCAGAACTATTGATACTACTCAGAAAGCGTCGATATCAAGTCGCGCAAGTGTTCGATGAATCACTGTTGAGGCCTACCGTCAACAAGCAGTTTGCCGAGTTTTTCACCCGCCTCGAAGATGGTGATGAAGTGGCATTGGTGCCTAATCGCCCGACACCACCCGCAACACCTGATATATAGTCAGCAGCAATTTTTTAGTGTTGGAGTCCGCCATTGATATAACTGGCGGACAGAAGGTATGCACCCTATTCAGTTAAAATCGAAATTGAGTGTTTGCGGTTTTCCGTTACGCACGATTTCCACCTGAACACTACTTACACCCTTCAGTTTTTCTATCAGCTTCATCGCTTCCTGGTCATTTGACAAAGCTACACCGTTCACCGAGGTCACGAGATCCGAGGGGCGTACACCCAATTGGTTGTAAAGTTCACGATTCTTTTGTGGCAATATGCGATAGCCCTTCATGCCTTCTCTGGATTTAACCGGCACAAATCGGACATATTCAAAGATCTTCAGCGGCTCTTTGCGCAACAGATCACGATACTTACTCAGATTCTTGCTCTTATTGCCGGTTGAGGCGCCCGGGCCAAACCCCGATTTCGACGAACTCCTTTGAGCATTGGTGCTAACCCTGGAGTTTGTGACAGGTCTACTCTTTGATACCTTGGGAAAGCGTAACACTTCCGAGCGCCCATTCCTCAACAACACCACGCGATCTTCGAATACCGCCTGTAAGGTGACTCCGGACATGACAGCATTACCAACTTTATAATATTTTTGCACATTACCCGATGTTCCGATGATAGCCTCTCCCTTCTCGGCTTGATCAGCGACAAAAACCCCATGCAGGGTCAAATTGAGTCTGGTTTCAGGTGCCTTGGTATCGATTTTCTTTACTGTCTTGGTGGCCCCTGCGATACCAAACAGATGCAGTTTCGCCACGTTGTCGAGTTGATTGGCATTGCCCTGTCGCTGGGCGGTTGGCATGGCATTAGCTCCTTGTTTCTGCCTCTGTTGTTGAACCTCAGAAACAGGAATCAGGCTCCATGTGAGCTCCGCTGCACGCCAACTGATCAGTAACACCAGTAACAGTGCCACTGCCAGCGGCAGCTGCTTGGTGAGCAGCTTCTCCAACCATTTAGGGGCTGTCTTTTCAGACATCCAATCGTTGAAATAGCTTTGTGCCTGTGTTGCGATATTCATCTCTTTCCCCGTCTATCCGGCTCGGGCCAGTTAACTTTAATCCAGTCGGCTCTGCTATTCCGGATATCGCATCAGCTTTGGATTCAGCTTGAATGCCTTTTTTATCTTAGCGACCATTTTCTCTGCAAGCCTGTGATCAACCTCCGGCCCAACCTGGATTCGATAATGCTGCTTACCCTTCAACCTCACCCTTTCCATCTGAGCAGGCAGATCGGCCTTGCGTAACTCTTTGACCAGCTTTTTTGCATTTTTCTCATTCGTAAGACTGGCAACCTGAATCATCCAGGCTGTCGGTGATGGCCTGGTTGAGGTGTTTTTGGCTACCGGTTCAGGTTGTGCTTCCGGTGGTTTTGCCTCCGGTGGTTTCACTTCCTTAAGCTTAGCCGGCTTTGTGCTAGTGGATTCCGACTTGGTGATTTTTTCAGGTTGTGGTTTGGCCACATTCAGTGGCTGAGTCCTCTTGACTGGAGTGGCTTTTTTCTGCGCCGGCTTGACTGGAATGGTGTGATCGGAAACAGTGCGCCTTTCAATCGGCTCATCGATAAGCATAGGGACGAATATCACCACCAACGCCACCAGCACCGCGCCACCCAGTAATCGTTGTTTGAGTCTCTCCTCCAGTCCCATATCCACTTTTCCAGCTTAGGAATCAATGACAACTGAACATGATTCAAATATTCAGTCCTTGCCTGTTCAGACAAGTATATCAGCTCAACTCCAGATCACCCTCATGCCAGGTGTAAAATGTGCATAGCCTCTCCCACAATGCGAAAAGAGCCGAAGATCAGAATCAAATCCTGGGGTTCCGCCTCATCGCAACAGGCCTGGTAAGCCTCTGAAAAACTATGATAACAGCTGACCTGCTGCCGCACCCCCGCCTGCCCGAGATTCGCGGCGAGCTGTTCTGCCTTGCGTCCGCGCCAGCCATGCAGATCAAGCAGGTGCCAACTCGTCAGCAGCGGTCCAATCAATTCAACTGCATCGGCCACATCCTTGTCCTGCAGCATACCGAAGATTGCGTGTATTCGTCCGCGCCAATTCATTTGCGTCAAGCCGTCACGCAAGGTTTGCAAGGATTGCCTGTTATGGGCGACATCCAGCAACAACGCAGGAGTGGACGGGACAAAATGTAAGCGTCCGGGCAGTCTTACATCACGCAGTCCCTTGGCGATGACCTTTTCATGCAGTGGAAAACGATGTTGCAGCAGATGACAAACCATGACAACCGCACTCGCATTCTGCAGCTGCTTGCCACCTGTCAGTGCTGGCTCGGGAAGCTCGATTTCCACACCATCCGGCCCCGACCAGCGCCAACCCCTGGCGTTTGCCTGGTGATTAAAATGCCGGCCGGACTGGTAGATATCGGCAGATAGTTGCTCAGCCTGCTCCAGTACTGATCGAGGCATAGCCGCATCTCCCAAAACGACCGGTTTGCGGCTGCGTATTATACCCGCCTTCTCCCTGCCGATTGATTCGATATCGGTACCGAGCCAATCGGTATGGTCCAAATCGATGGTGGTGATCAATGCAACATCCGCATCGATGATATTAACCGCATCGAGACGCCCACCAAGACCCACCTCCAGAATCACCAGCTCCGGTTTCTGCGCAACGAAACAGAGTAATGCCGCCAGGGTGGCAAACTCAAAGAAGCTCAAACTTATCTGTCCCCGCGCCTGATCGATCATCTCAAATGCGCGGCATAGCTGCTGATCAGAGACGGGCTCGCCATTCAGACGTATGCGCTCGTTGTAGCGAATCAGATGAGGAGAGGTAAAACTCCCGATATGAATGCCTGCCTGCAGGCAGATCGATTCAAGCATGGCCACGCATGAGCCTTTGCCATTGGTGCCGGCTACCGTCACCACTTGAGACCTGAATCCTTCAGGTTTCAGTCGCTGCCAGACAGTTTTGACCCGCTGCAAACCCAGGTCGATTTCCGTAGGATGCGAATCTGCCTGCCAATCGAGCCATTGATCCAGCTTCTCAAAACGCACCGTTGAGACTCCACTGGTGCATACCGCAAACAATCAGCCGGGTGATCAAAAGTCTAAATATATGATTAATAATCAAAGATGCACTTCAGAAAAGCTATGCCTGGGGGAATCGCCTAGGCTCTGGCTCCAAGACCAGTGGTCATGCCCTGGGCTTGTTCATCAGGATGCTGAGTAGATCGGCAATGCGGTCTCGCATATCCCGTCGGTCGATGATCATGTCGATGGCGCCATGATCGAGCAGAAATTCACTGCGCTGGAAACCTTCAGGGAGTTTTTCACGCACTGTCTGCTCAATCACCCTGGGACCCGCGAAACCGATCAACGCATTCGGTTCCGCCACATTGATGTCACCCAGCATCGCCAGACTGGCTGACACGCCACCCATGGTTGGGTCCGTCATCACCGAGATAAAGGGCAGACCACGCTTTTGCAGACGTTCCAGAGCAGCACTTGTCTTGGCCATCTGCATCAACGAAAAAAGCGATTCCTGCATCCTGGCCCCACCACTTGCCGAGAAACAGATCAGTGGCGTGTGCCGCTCCAAGGCCATGTTGACCGCGCGCACGAAACGCTCACCCACCACAGATCCCATGGAACCCCCCATGAAATTGAACTCAAAAGCGGCAACCACCAGATCAATACCTTTCAACTGGCCACGCATGGCAACCAAGGCCTCTCTCTCTCCCGATCCCTTTTGCGCCTGACTGAGGCGATCCTTATATTTTTTACTGTCCTTGAACTTCAACGGGTCCACTGATTCCAGGTTTGCACCTATCTCCTCCTGGGGTTCCGCATCGAGAAAGGTTTCAAGCCGACGTCTGGCGCCAATCCTGTTGTGATGGTTACATTTAGGACAGACATCCAGATTTCTTTCCATCTCCGCCCGATAGAGAATAGCGCTGCATCCCGGACACTTGGCCCATAGACCCTCGGGGACCGCACGCTTGTGTCCGGCATCCGTACGGATGCGGCTAGGCATCAGTTTTTCAAACCAACTCATAAGATGTACTCGACCTTTGTTATCCCGTTAAAACCGTGAGCCCATAGACTCAGTCGGTATTTACCTCAACCTACTCAGTTTGCCTGATCCATTGCCTGCCTCATGGAAGCGATGACTTCCCGTAATGCGGCGCCGATCTTCTCCGGTTGATCCGCCAGGGCTTCCACACGCGAAACCAATGCGCTACCGACCACTACGGCGTCAGCGAGAGCGGATACGGCTGCCGCAGTCTGCGCATCCTTGATACCGAAACCAACCCCCACCGGCAGATCACTCACACCACGAATCTCAGCCAGCTTTACCGCCAGGGACTGCAGATCCAGATGGCTGGCTCCGGTAACGCCTTTCACGGAAACATAGTAGACGAAGCCACCCGCCAAGTCACAGATCCGCTGAATACGCTCAGGTGTGCTGGTAGGCGCCACGAGATAGATCTGATCGATCGATTCGGCCTGCAACAACTGTTGCAGATCCCCACCCTCCTCAGGTGGAATATCGACCACAAGTATACCATCCACCCCAGCCTCTGCCGCCTGAGTGGCGAATTGCTGATAACCCATTATCTCTATGGGATTGAGATAGCCCATCAATATAACCGGTGTTTCGGCATCGAGCTGCCTGAACTGGCTTACCATATCCAATACATCATGCAGACTGACATGATACTGCAAGGCTCGTTCACTGGCCCTCTGGATGACCGGTCCATCAGCCATAGGATCGGAAAAGGGTACACCCAATTCGATAAGATCCGCACCGGCGGATACCAGATCTTGCATCAGGTCAACGGTTATCTCAGGGATAGGATCTCCCGCGGTAATAAAAGGAATCAGTGCCTTCTTCCCATCCGTCTTGAGCTGTGCAAATCGCTTACCTATCCGGCTCATAGCTGAATCCCCTCCCGCGCTGCAACAGTATGCATATCCTTGTCCCCCCTCCCCGAAAGATTGACCAGTATAATCTGGTCCGGGCTCATGGTGGTGGCAAGTTTCGCCGCATAAGCCAGGGCATGACTCGATTCGAGCGCGGGAATGATGCCTTCGATCCGGGTCAGATCGTGAAATGCCGCGAGGGCCTGATCATCGGTCACTGCCACATAGTTTGCCCGACCACTATCCTTCAGCCAGGCATGCTCGGGACCAACGCCCGGGTAATCCAATCCCGCGGATATGGAGTGGGTTTCGATAATCTGTCCATCCTTATCCTCCATCAGGTAGGTCCGGTTTCCATGCAACACCCCAGGCTTCCCGGCACAGAGCGGCGCTGCGTGTTGACCTGTCTCCAGACCGTCACCCGCGGCCTCCACGCCATAGATGGCGATCTCTTTGTCATCCAGGTATGGGTAGAAAAGACCGATCGCATTGGATCCTCCACCCACACAGGCGACCAGCGCATCCGGCTGTCGTCCCGCCTGGCGTTGCATCTGGTCCCGGGACTCTCTGCCGATAACTGATTGAAAGTCGCGCACCATCGCCGGATAGGGATGGGGTCCGGCTACGGTACCGATGATATAAAAGGTGTTATCCACATTGGTCACCCAGTCACGCATCGCCTCGTTGAGTGCGTCCTTAAGGGTTTTGGAACCCGACTCAACCGATCTCACCTCGGCTCCCAGCAGGCGCATGCGATAGACGTTCGCCTCCTGTCTTGCGATATCCACAGCCCCCATGTAGACCACACACTCCAGACCAAGTCTGGCAGCGACTGTGGCGCTGGCCACCCCATGCTGACCGGCTCCGGTTTCCGCGATGATGCGGGATTTACCCATGTGTCTGGCAAGCAGTGCCTGGCCTACCGTGTTATTGACCTTGTGCGCCCCGGTATGATTGAGGTCTTCACGCTTGAGGTAGATCTGCGCGCCACCCACCTGCTTACTCCAGCGTTTGGCATGGTAGATGGGGGACGGCCGTCCCACATAGTGGGCAAGATCCTGGTCCAGCTCCTTGAGAAACTCCTGGTCACCCATGTAATGCTGGTAGGCCAGACGCAGCTCTTCCAGCGGTGCCATCAGCGTTTCCGACACAAAGAGTCCGCCATATGGACCAAAATGCCCCCTGTCGTCAGGTAGGGACCCAATGATTTTCTCAGTTGTCGCCACGCTTTACTCCTGCAATAAATGCCTCAATTTTTGCCGCATCTTTTATGCCCTTCGAGCTTTCGACACCCCCGCTCACATCCACTGCATAGGGATGCACCTGCTGTATGGCCTGAACCACATTTTCAGGATCGAGTCCACCTGCAAGGATTATCCTTGATGCCAGGGTTGAGGGGATACGACGCCAATCGAAACACTGCCCCGTACCCCCGGGAACGCCTGCCTGATAGCTGTCCAACAACAGACCCGACGCACTGTTATAAGTTCGCTCAACCTCAGCCAGATCGACCCCTTCACGCATACGGATCGCTTTGATCCAGGGTCTGACATATCCACTACAGGCCTCTGCCGTCTCATCACCATGAAACTGCAGCAGATCGAGCTGAACTTCGTCTATACAGCGTTCTATCTCGGCTCGATCCTGATTGACAAACAGGCCAACCACCGTAACAAATGGGGGCAAACTCTTGACAATGGTCTTGGCCTGCTGCAGCGAAACAACACGCGGACTGGGAGGATAGAACACCAACCCAATGGCATCAGCGCCAAGCCGAACAGCCTCGGCAGCGTCTTCAACCCTGGTAATGCCACAAATTTTAATACGTGTTCGCATAAGCTGCTGAAAGATACATTAAGCATCACCCTGAGGCTAGTCTGGGCCTGAAAACAACATGCAGGAAGGTCCTCACTAAGGTTGTGGCAAGTGTGTAGCTTAGCAGAGGCAAAAACCTGCCCCGAGTGGATCAGGGATCGCGAACTCCTGTGGATAGTCCACTTTAGTCAAATAGAGCCCCTGTGGTGGTGCCGTGACCCCACCCAGGGTGCGATCACGCAACTCCAATACCTCTTGAGTCCATGACTCCTTCTGTTCTCCCTTGCCGATGGCGATCAAAACCCCGGCCATGTTTCGTACCATATGGTGCAAAAATGCATTGGCATGTACCTCGATCGAGATAAATTCACCCACTCGTTTGACCTGCAGACGGTGAACGGTCCGGACCGGATGTTTGGCTTGACAGCCGATCGCCCTGTATGAGGAGAAGTCGTGGGTACCGACCAACACCTGTGCCGCTCGATGCATGTGCGACTCATCCAGGGGTTGGTGAATCCAGACTGCCCGATCCCGCCATTGGGCAGAACGAAAGCGTCGATTCAGAATCAGGTAGCGGTAATGTCTTCCCAGGGCGGAGAAGCGTGCATGGAATGTGGAAGGGACCTCTCTGGCCCAGGAGATACTGATATCCTGTGGCAGATTGGCATTACTGCCCAACACCCAGGATCGATCGGATCTCTCTGCTTTTGTCTCGAAGTGAACCACTTGGCCGGTAGCATGTACACCACTGTCCGTGCGCCCGGCACAGTGAACCGTTACCGCATGATCAGCCACCCTGGAGAGAGCCTGTTGGAGTGACTCCTGTACACTGCGAACATCACCCTGGTACTGCCAACCGTGAAAAGCGCTGCCATCGTATTCCACACCCAGAGCTATCTTCATCATCTACCCTGAAACAAAAAAGGGGCGCACCAAGATGTGCACCCCCTATGCTATTGGAAAGTCTGTGACTTAGGAGCCGAGACCGTTCAGCAACTCCTGGGCCTCTTTCTGTTGTGCATCACTGCCTTCGCTGGATACCTCATCGAGGATACTTTTGGCACCTTCGATATCTCCCATGTCTATATAGGCACGAGCCAAATCCAACTTGGTCGTAATCTCATCCGTGGAGTCCAGATCCAGGTTTTCACTATGACTCTGCAGCAGACTCAACTCGTCTGCTGCTTCAGCTTCAGGCTCATCACTGTCAAGTTCCGAGGAGAGCCCTTCCAGTTCCTTTTCGATGCTCTCCAGATCCAGATCATCCAACACCTCGGAATCTTCGAGTTCGATTGCGTCCGAAGCATCCTGTGCAATCGATGCGTCGGCCATCTCTGAATCGCCCTCAACATCCGATAGATCGAAGGGCTCAGGTTCCTCTGCAGCATCACTCTGCTCAGAGTCCATATCAAGATCACTGAGGTCGATATCCAATGCATCTCCCTCTTCTACCGCACTCTCACCTGACTCCATTTTGTTAAGGAATTCCGAATCCAGAGAGAGATTGCCTTCTAGGTTTTCAGAATCCATTTCATCAAGATTATCCAGGCCACTCAGATCCATTGAATCGATCTCAACGTCGGATGAATCCTGTTCCGGTTCGACTGCAGCGGGCTCATCGCTTATGTCAGCTGGCTCTGATCCCAGGTCCAACCCAAGGTCATCCAACGCGCTATCTGCCGACGCAACAGCGCTGGCGGCAATACCGGCAGCACCTGCGAACAGGGCGGACGAAGGATCCAGCTCCTTACCCATTGCGGCAATCTTAGACCAGGTATCCGGCTCCTTGTCCTCCAATCCAGCATCATGCAATTCTTGGGCTAGAGAGTTAAAGTCCTGATGTTTTTTGGCCGAAAAGTAGATTTCGGCCAGCTTATGTTTAAGTTCCTCACGCTCCGGATTCTTCTCAATCGCCTGCTTGATTAACTCTTCGGCCTGCTGGTAACGGCCATAGGCGATATAGACATCAGCCTCAGAGAGCGGATCGACTTCACCGGTCTCATCTTGCAATGCATCGATATCACTGGGTGAGAAATCACTCATGAATGAGGTTTCATCAGTCGACGCAGTGAGTGAGCTGGAGTCGTCCTTACCCGTGGCTATAACACCACTGTCGGGGGATACCAGAATGCTCTCGGCAAATTCTGCCTCAGCCTCTTTACGCCGCCGCATGATCATCCACAACAGGCCAATCAGCAATACCGCAACACCACCGACTATACCCAGTAGGGTACTGTTTTCCTTGACCCCATCGAAATAGCTGACCTTCTTGGGGGGAAGTACGGCAACTGGTGGTTTGACGGGTTGTTGTACCTCGGGAGCAGGGCTTGGGGCTGGTGCCGGCTCTGGCTCGACAGCAGTTTCAGGGGTCTCTGCTGCAGGTGCCGCCTGCTGCTGCGCCACATCGATCTGCTTCTCGATATCGACCTCTTCGATCACCGTTCCTGGTGGAATCGGTACCACGGGTTCCTCAGCAGTTGTCGGTTCCGCCTCAACTTCAGCTGGGGCCACATCCTCTGCCATAGCAGGTTCAGTTCCAGGCTCGGCAGCTTCAGCCGGTGCGGTTTCCACCGACTCCATCTCTTCCATCTTCTCTGCAGCAATATCTTGTGCAGTTTGGATCTCCGCCAGCTCATCGCTCTTGAGAGTCAGTAAGCGCTGAATATCCTGGATCTGTTTCTCCAGCTCCTGTACCCGGTTGCGCAGTGCTTCATTCTCTTGTATCGCCCCTTCATTGGACTCGCGAACCAGCATGATCTCATCTTGCAAGCGATCTATTTCACTCTCAGACTCAGCCATACCCTCGCGTTCGGCAGCTTCACCCTCGCCAGGTTTGGCTGAGATGAGACGCAGACGATCCTCTTCCTTTGCCTGACTCTTCGCAGGCTGCTTGGAAACCGTTGGTCTACCGGCCTCACCGCTACGCCCTGCTTGCCAGGCCCTTGTCTGGGCTAGAAACTCCTCACGCGCCTCCTGCTTGGATAGGGAGGTCACACCGTCGTCATCTGGCAGCCGTAGTATTTTGCCGACCTTGAGGTTGTTGACGTTGTTATTGATAAAAGCGGATGGATTATGACGTTGCAGCGCCATCATCACCTGCTCGACTGATTCATTTGTCCGCTGCATACCCTTGGCAATATTCCAAAGATTGTCATTGGGCTGAACGGGGCCATATTCTCTGTCACCACTCTCGCTGCTCATCGAGGAGGTTACTCTGGCAGGCCTTGATCTGCCTACCTGGGTAGGCGCCATCGTGGTAGCCGGTGTAGTGACAGGTTGTGGAGCGCGCTTAAGGGTGACCGGCGGGTCGAGTAGAACCGTGTATTCACGTACCAATCTACCTTTCGGCCAATTCACCTCGATGAGGAAATTGAGGAAGGGCTCCCGAATGGCATCTGAACTCGAAATAGAGATCACCGGTTTGCCAGCGGGGGTCAACATTGGCGCGAATTTCAGGCCAGACAACAGAAATGGCCGCTCCATGCCCGCTTTTTCAAAGGCCTCGCGGGAGGCAAGCGAGACACGAACATCCTGCAATTCTTCCTGAGAGACTGAAAGCAGATCGATATCGGCCTTGAAGGCTTGGTTGAGAGCAGACCGGGGATGAATTTCGCCCAATCCGAGAGCCAAAGCACCAATGGGTGATAGGGCTGTTGCAACAGCCACTGCCAGAGACAGCTTACGAATCATGCTTCCTCCTTGCCAGAAAACATACCCCACCGGTCAAACTCATTCCGAATATAGTGTTCAAAATGGTCCCCTAAACAGCCCCGATAGGTTTAGAATAAACTTAATAATTAGACGCTAACTATAGCTGATAAATGATCTTTTTACCAAAACTTCGATGATCTTCACACTATTTTTTGTGATACCACACCACTGTTAGCCAGCGACTACCCAAAGTGAGAAATAGATCGGGTTTTTCACGCTGGGAAAAAACCCAGAAATCCCTCTGCCAACGCCATCTTTCCGAATACCATGCTGAATCACTCTCCCTTGCTCATTCAACTGAAATAGAAAACCCCGTCGTCAGCCGGTCGACTTTACGACGGGGTTGAACACGCTCTGGCGCAGGTATTCTGCCTGTGGTTCAAGCCTCCAGCAGAATTCTCAACATACGCCGCAGCGGTTCGGCCGCACCCCATAGCAGTTGGTCACCGACCGTAAAGGCATTCAGATACTCATCACCCAGGTTCATCTTTCTCAGCCGCCCAACCGGGACAGTCAAGGTTCCAGTTACCTGGGCAGGGTTCAGTTCCCGTATCGTGATATCCCGTTCATTGGGAATAACCTTTACCCAACTATTGGCACTTGCCAATATCGACTCCACTTCGTCTATCGGCACGTCACTACGTAACTTTATGGTCAATGCCTGACTATGACAGCGCATTGAGCCGATACGCACACAAGTACCGTCTATGGGTACAGGCTCGTCACTTCGACCGAGAATCTTGTTGGTTTCAACATATCCCTTCCACTCCTCCTTGCTTTGCCCGTTCTCCAAGGCCACATCGATCCATGGTATCAGACTGCCCGCCAGGGCCGCCCCAAAATTCTCTGTGGGAAAAGCCTCGCTGCGCAGTGTCTCAGCTACCTGCCGGTCGATATCGAGGATAGCAGAAGCCGGGTCTGCCAGATTATCCCGCACCGAGGCTTGAATAACTCCCATCTGGCTAATCAACTCACGCATATTGCGCGCGCCCGCGCCCGAGGCAGCCTGATAGGTCATGGATGTCACCCACTCCACGAGATCCTGCTGAAACAGACCACCCAGTGCCATCAGCATCAAGCTCACGGTACAGTTGCCACCGATGAAATCCTTTGCGCCTTTCGCCAGACCGTCACGAATCACACCATCGTTCACCGGATCGAGCACAATCAATGTATGCTCCTTCATGCGCAGACTGGATGCGGCATCTATCCAGTAGCCCTGCCAACCCGCCGAGCGTAATTTATCGTACACCTGATTGGTATAGCCTCCACCCTGACAGGTCAGGATCGCGTCCATCTCCAGCAAGGCATCGATATCGGTAGCGTCTCTCAGCGGCGCCCGCTCCCTGCCAATATCGGGACCTGGTTGACCCACTTGTGAAGTGGTGAAGAATATGGGCTCTTCAATGCCGGCAAAATCATTCTCCTCCAGCATGCGCCCCATCAATACGGAACCCACCATGCCACGCCAACCAATAAAACCTACTCGTTTCATCTCTATATAACCATTTAAAAGAATTCTGTCACCCGGTGCGGCAAGTCACACCCGATTCAACTCAATGCTGCGACCACAGCATCACCCATCGATTCGCAACTCACTTCAGTCATCCCTTCTGACATGATATCGGGAGTACGCAAACCATCGTCCAAAACCTTATCCACCGCACCCTCGACCCGATCGGCCATCGCCGGCTCATCGAGGCTGTAGCGCAACATCATAGCCACCGAGAGAATGGTTGCCAGGGGATTGGCAGTACCTTTACCCGCTATGTCAGGCGCCGAACCGTGGATCGGTTCATACATGCCCTTACCCTGCTCATCCAGGGACGCCGACGGCAGCATGCCTATGGACCCCGTCAACATAGCAGCACAATCGGATAGAATATCGCCAAACATATTGGTCGTCACCATCACATCGAACTGTTTCGGCCATTTCACCAGTTGCATCGCGGCATTGTCTACATACATGTGACTCAGTTCCACGTCCGGGTAGGCCTCGCCTGCCCGAGTCACGACCTCCCGCCAAAGCTCAGTGCACTCGAGTACATTGGCCTTATCCACAGAACAGAGCCGACTACCCCGCTTGCGAGCGATATCAAAGGCGACTCGGGCAATTCGCTCAATCTCCGACTCCCGGTAGACAAGGGTGTTAAACCCCTGACGTTCGCCACTCTCCAGTTCACGGACCCCCCTAGGTTGACCAAAATAGATGCCACCGGTCAGCTCGCGCACAATCATGATATCGAGACCGGCAACGATATCTGTCTTGAGGCTTGAAGCCGCTGCCAGCTGGGGATAGAGAATAGCGGGACGCAGATTGGCAAACAGATTAAGCTCGGATCGCAGTCCCAGCAACCCCTTCTCAGGACGAATGGAGATATCCAAGGCCTCCCATTTAGGGCCACCCACGGCACCCAGGAGAACGGCATCCACCTCTTTCGCCAGATCCAGGGTGGCGTCAGGTAGCGGCCCGCCCGTGGCATCGATCGCAGCCCCTCCCACCAACGCCTCATCAAGCTCGATGTCCAGACCGAAATCATCCCGTAGCGTCGCCAACAGCTTGACAGCCTCCGTGACGATTTCAGGTCCAATACCGTCACCCGGCAATACTAATATGTCTTTAGTCATCACTTTTCACCTTACAACCGACCATAAAAACCGGTTTTTTAATTAATACTTCAATATTTTATTGGATTATTTTAATGTTATGCATTAATAATAAAACCATCCACTTCACTGCTCTCAATCGGTGAACATCCAAGGGACCTCTAAGCGTCTACGGGATTCGTAGGCCTTGATATCGTCAACATGCTGCAGCGTCAGCCCAATATCGTCCAATCCATGCAACAGGCAGTGTTTGCGAAATGGGTCCACCTCAAATGGGATCTGCTCATGGTTGGCTGTCAGCAGTTGACGAGACAGGTTCACGGTCACCTCCAGGGCCTCATCAGTGGTCGCCAAGCGGAACAGATCATCAATGATCTTCTCATCCAAAACAATTGGCAGCAGACCATTCTTGAAACTGTTATTAAAGAAAATATCGGCGAAGCTGGGGGCCAGAATCACCTTGAATCCATAATCCTCCAGGGCCCAGGGCGCATGTTCTCGGGATGAGCCGCAACCAAAATTTTCACGGGCCAGAAGGATCTTGGCCTTTTGATAGCGAGGATCATTGAGCACAAAATCGGGATTAACCGGTCGTTTGCTGTTGTCCATGCCCGGTTCCCCATGATCAAGATAGCGCCACTCATCGAACAGATTGGGGCCAAAACCGGAGCGTTTGATCGACTTCAGAAACTGTTTCGGAATGATCGCATCAGTATCTACATTGGATCTATCCAGGGGACAGACGATACCGGTAAAGGGGGTAAATTTATCCATTGCTCTCTCCTCTTAATCCGAATCTCGGTATCAGCTATCGTTAAAATCTGTAAGGTCCACGAAATGCCCTGCCACAGCAGCGGCGGCAGCCATCGCCGGACTCACCAGATGGGTGCGCCCCCCCTGCCCCTGCCTGCCCTCGAAATTTCGATTCGAAGTGGAGGCGCAACGCTCACCCGGTTCCAGGCGATCAGCATTCATGGCAAGACACATGGAACAGCCTGGTTCACGCCACTCAAATCCCGCATCGGTAAATATTTGGTCGAGCCCCTCCTGCTCGGCCTGAGACTTCACCAGGCCTGATCCCGGTACCACCAGGGCCAGTTTGATCCCATCCGCCACTTGCCGCCCCTTGGCAATGGCCGCCGCTGCCCGCAGATCCTCAATCCTGGAGTTGGTACATGAGCCGATAAAGACCTTGTCCACAGCGATCTCGGTGATCGGGGTACCCGCCTCCAGGTCCATGTAGTCAAGGGCGCGTTGCATTCCTTCCGCCTTTACACTGTCTGTCTGATCAGCCGGATCGGGGACGACCTGATCCACCGCCACCACCATTTCGGGGGATGTACCCCAGGTGACCTGCGGCTTGATGGCAGTCCCATCCAGGCTCACCACGCGATCAAACTCCGCACCCTCATCGCTGTGCAAGGTCCGCCAATAGGCCACTGCCTGTTCCCATGTTTCACCACTGGGTGCGTAGGGACGTCCTTTGACATAGTCGATGGTCTTCTCGTCTACCGCCACGAAGCCTGCTCGCGCCCCCGCCTCGATGGCCATATTACAGAGCGTGAGACGGCCCTCTATGGAGAGATCTTCAATCGCCGAGCCGGCGAATTCCATTGCATAGCCGGTCCCTCCCGCGGTACCTATCTCACCGATGATGGCCAGCACCATATCCTTAGCGGTCACACCCGGTGCCAGCTTGCCCTCGACCCGGATCTGCATCGCCTTGGACTTCTTCTGGATCAGACATTGAGTGGCGAGCACATGCTCGACCTCCGAGGTGCCGATACCGTGTGCCAAGGCCCCCATTGCGCCATGGGTGGAGGTATGGGAGTCACCACACACCACGGTCATGCCCGGCAGGGTTGCACCCTGTTCCGGGCCGACTACATGGACGATACCCTGCCTTGGATCGAGCATCTTGAATTCGGGAATGCCGAAATCGTTGCAGTTCGCATCCAGGGTCGCCACCTGAGTGCGTGAAATGGGGTCCTCGATGGCTTCGACGCCACCCTGGCGTGGCGTGGTCGGTACATTGTGGTCCGGGGTTGCCAGATTGGCCTCGACCCGCCAGGGCTTGCGGCCGGCCAGGCGCAGGCCTTCGAATGCCTGGGGCGAGGTCACTTCATGCACCAGATGTCTATCGATATAGATCAGTGATGTGCCGTCCTCTTCCGTACGTACCACGTGGGATTCCCACAATTTGTCGTAAAGGGTCTTGGCGCTCATGTCTCATAACCTCATTGAAATAGTCTACGTGTCTGTCCGGTAATAATGGCGACTCGTTCTATACCCGGCGTCTACCAATACTCAGTTTTCCGGACTGGGCGAAACTAACTAGTGGAAAAACATAGGGGAAGATGCTACATAATACAAATTCATATTTTTCATTTTTTCCATTCTTATAAGGAATAGATATGGAATTAAATACCCTTCGCGCTTTTGTGCAGGTGGCTCGTGACGGCTCTTTCTCCCAGGCCGCAGAACATCTATACCTCACCCAACCCGCTATCAGTAAGCGCATTGCCACCCTGGAGAGTGAACTCGATACCCGACTATTCGATCGCATGGGGCGCCAGGTATTCCTCACCGAAACCGGCCGCCATCTGTTGCCGAGAGCGGAGCATATAATCGATCAGTTGAGCGATATACGGCGTGAACTTGCCAACCTCACCGGTCGGGTTGCCGGAAGACTGGCCATGGCCACCAGCCATCACATCGGTCTGCATCGTCTGCCGGCCGTTTTGCGCAGCTATAGCGATACCAACCCCCAGGTAGAGCTGGATATCCACTTCATGGAATCGGAAAAGGCGTGTCAAGCTGTGGAGCAGGGGGAGTTGGAGCTGGCGGTCATAACCCTCCCGTTACACCCTGTGGACGCCCTGCAGAGCAAGACGATCTGGCATGATCCATTGGCTGTAATTGTCGGCCTGGACCACCCCCTGGCAAAACAGAGCACAGTCGGTCTACGGGAGTTGATTGACTACCCTGCGGTTCTGCCGAGCCGTGGCACCTATACCCGCACCCTGATCGAGCAGCGAATAGGCCAACATCACATGCAGGTCAACTGCACCTTGTCCACAGACTATCTGGAGACCCTGAAGATGATGACCACCATCGGCCTGGGCTGGAGCCTCCTGCCTGAGATCCTGGTGGACGACAATCTGGTCCCGTTACAGGTACCCGAGCTCAAACTTAACCGCTCGCTGGGCATTGTCACGCATCGGAAACGCACCCTCTCCAATGCGGCACGCGCGATGAGAGAGCTGTTACTTTTCTATGGCAACAAATAGGCGCAGCAAAACCAAGGACCCAGTGCAGATCAGCGGGTTCTTGGGCAGACGCCTTCGGGGAAAAAGAAGCTGATTTCAACCTTCGCCGTATCCGGACCATCAGATCCATGGACTGCATTTTCATCCACAGTCTCGGCAAAATCGGCCCGAATGGTACCCGCTGCCGCCTCTTGTGGATTGGTAGCCCCCATGATCTCGCGGTTACTGGTGATGGCATTTTCACCTTCCAATACCTGAACCATCACAGGACCGGATGTCATGAAATCGATCAGATCATTGTAGAAGGGACGCTCTTTGTGTACGGCATAGAACTCACCGGCCTGCTCACGACTCAGTTGCATCATGCGTGAGGCCACAATCCGCAAACCTGCCGCTTCGAAACGGCTGTAGATCTTACCGATCACGTTTTTTGCTACCGCATCCGGTTTAATAATGGATAGGGTCTGTTCGATGGCCATAGTGGAGCTCCCGGGTCAGAAGTTGGCGATGGATTGAATGATTTAGAGACGAGTGTTGCGGTGCAACAGGCGCGCAACTTACTGCCCAAGAGGTCGTCTGTCAAGGGATTGAACACCCGATGGATAGCCGATTGTCCACTTTACCCAACCATTGCATCTGTCGTCTTCTTCTCATCCCGCTCTACCCAGCGCCACGCGATGACAACCGCCAGCAGCGCATAGGCTGCAGCGATCCAGAAGGTCGCGGCGGCCCCGATACCACTCCAAAGATAGCCGCTGAGGAGACTGCCGAATGCCCCTCCGGCACCAAAACTGACACTACTGTAGAGTGCCTGCCCCCTGCCCTGGTGGCGACCGACGAAATAGTGGTGCACCAGATGAATGGCTGCCGCATGGAAGGTTCCGAAAGTGGCGGCATGCATCACTTGAGCCAGCAGCACCAAGAACAGATTATCAGGGGCTGAGCCCACCAGAATCCAGCGTACCACCGCTATCCCAAGGCTGATGATCAACACCCTGCGCGCACCCCATCGATGCAGCAGGCGGTGCATGACCAGAAACAGACCCACCTCGGCGATCACACCCAGGGCCCACAGCTGGCCGATGAAACTACTGGAATAGCCTACCTCTTCCATATAGATGGAGTAGAAGGCGTAGTAGGTGCTATGGCTGGCCTGCATCAGAAAACAGACCAACAGGAAGGCGATCACTTCACCCCGTCGCAACACCCGCATGATAGATCCCTGATCATGCTCAGGCATCACCGCTTCTTTCTCCGGCACCAGCAGGCTGTTGGCAAAGATACCGAGGAACAGAATCAGCACAAAATAGGGGATCACCACCACCCCCCACTGATCCAGCATGATCCCCAAGGCAACAACCGTGAGAATAAATCCAACCGAGCCCCACAGGCGGATCAGGCTGTAGCGTTGGATTTGCTCCTTCAGATAACTCATGGTGACTGCCTCGAATTGGGGCAGCGATGCATTCCAGAAAAAACTGAACAGCATCATCACCAGGGCGAACGGCCAGAATCCGTCGGCGATGAAGACACCTAGAAAACAGGCGAGAGAGAGCAGTGAGGCGAGGCGCACGATGGGCATGCGGTGACCGGTATGATCACCGATCCAGCCCCAGATATTGGGGGCGATCAACTTAGTGACCATGATCACCGCCATCAGCTCACCGATCTCTACCGGGGTGAAATCCCGTGCCTGCAGGTAGAGCCCCCAGAAGGGGATCAGGGCACCGAGGGATGCGAAGTAGAAAAAGTAGAAGCTGGAAAGACGCCAGTAGGGCATCCGCATTTTGTTAATAGGCCTTAGTTGTCCGATCCAATATCCCTTAGACCTGAATTGACATCCATATTCTGTCCTCGTTGGCGCAGCAAGTGATCCATGACCACGATTGCCATCATCGCCTCCGCGATGGGTGTGGCGCGAATCCCGACACAGGGATCGTGACGCCCGGTGGTGACAACTTCCACGGGGTCACCCTCACGATTGACCGTCTTACCCGGCAGACGCAGACTCGATGTCGGTTTAAGGGCGATCGAAGCCAGCAGATCCTGGCCTGAGGAGATTCCTCCCAACACCCCACCGGCATGGTTGGTGAGGAAACCGTCAGGGGTCATCTCATCCCGATGTTGCGTGCCCTTCTGCTCAATACACCGAAAGCCGGCACCCAGCTCGACACCTTTTACCGCATTTATGCTCATCAGGGCGTGGGCAAGATCGGCATCCAGGCGATCGAAGATGGGTTCCCCCAATCCGGCGGGCATGCCGCTGGCCACCACATTGATGCGGGCACCGATGGAGTTTCCCTCCTTGCGCAGGGCATCCATGTAGGCCTCCATCTCCGCTACTTTATCCACATCGGGTGAGAAGAACGGATTCTTCTCCACCTGATCCCAATCGAGTTTTTCCGCCTTGATCGGTCCCAGTTGCGCCAGGTAGCCACGGATCTGAATGGCGTAGCGCTCGCTGAGATACTTCTTTGCAATCCCACCCGCGGCGACCCGCATCGCGGTCTCACGGGCGGAGGAGCGCCCGCCGCCTCGGTAATCCCGAATTCCGTATTTCTGATTGTAGGTATAGTCCGCATGTCCCGGCCGGAAGCGGTCCATGATCTCAGAGTAGTCCTTGGAACGCTGATCGGTGTTGCGAATGAGCATACCGATGGGTGTGCCGGTGGTTTTGCCCTCGAAGACACCGGAGAGAATCTCCACCTCGTCCGCCTCCCGCCGCTGGGTGGTATGGCGCGAGGTACCGGGTTTACGCCGATCCAGGTCGTGCTGCAGATCGCTGGCTGAGAGTGCCAGACCCGGGGGACAACCATCCACGATACAACCAATGGCCGGACCATGTGACTCGCCAAAGGATGTCACACTGAACAGCTTGCCGATGGTATTGCCTGACATGGTCTAACGTTCCAACCAGCCGTTGACCCTTTCCAGGTCCGATTCGCTCAGGGTGCCGGCGGCGGATTTCAGGTTGAGTCCGTTGATGATGTAGTCATAACGGGAATTGAGATAGTCCCGTTGCGAAGAGAACAGATTACGCTGCACATTGAGTACATCGACGATGGTACGGGTTCCCACCTCATATCCTGCCTGGGTCGATTCCAAGGCGCTTTGGGCGGACACGGTCGCCGCTTTCAAGGCCTCGACCTGGCTGATAGTGGAGAGTACGCCACGATAGGCATCCCTCACCTGTCGGTTAACCCCGCGACGGGTTTGATCCAGACCCTGCTGACTGGCACGGAAGTTGGCCTGTGCCTGGCGGGTTTGGGCGCTCACCGCGCCACCGGTATAGATTGGCACCTCCAGGGAGAGCCCGATGGTTCCCGTATCGGCTTCGGTGGCGGTATCGGAATCACTGCGATTCATGGTGTAACCACCCACCAGGTCCAGGGTGGGATAGTGGCCGGACCGACTCACATCGATCTCCTGCTTGAGACTTTCGAGGCCAGCGCGGGCGGCAATGATACTGTAGTTCTGTTGCTGGGCGGTGTCCGACCACTCCTGCAGGACATTGGGTACCGGCGGATTGAGTGACAGGTCCTCCCCCAGCTTGGCCAACTCATTCTTTGGCTGCGGACCGATGATCTCAAACAGCGCCTCCCAGGCATTATCGAGACTGTTTTCAGCGGCAATCTCCGATGCCCTGGCCGCATCGAAAGCCGCCTGGGCTTCATGTACATCGGTGATGGCGATCAGGCCCACATCGAAACGCTGCTGGGCCTGCTCAAGCTGTCGCCCGGTGGCTTCGCGCTCCGCCTTTGCAACCCGCAGGTCATCCTCAGCGGAGAGAATATTGAAATAGGTGGTGGTGCTGCGCACCATCAGATCGATCTCCGCCGCTGCATACTCAGCCTCGGCCTGAGCGATGGTACTGTCCGCCTGCTCCAGTTGCAGCAGCCGGTCCCGGCGATAGATCGGCTGAGTCAGATTCAATCCCAGGGCCCGGTCATGATTGGTACTTTGATCATCGAAGGGAACCCCCTGTAGGGTCTTGAGATCCCGGCGCACCACATCATAGGTGGCGCCCAAGCCTACTGTCGGCAACAGTTGGGAACGGGCCAGACTCTTTGATTCACGGGCCGCGCTCAACTGCTCCTTGGCTGCCTGCAACTGAGGATCGTTTTGCAGCGCCAGTTGATAGATCGTCATCAGATCCTCTGCCTGAACTGGCAAAGCGAGGATAAGTGTCAGCAGAATCAGGATCAATCGCTTCATCGATTTCATTGTTATTCCAACGCCAAACGGCGGCCAAACTCAACAAAAAATACCGGGTGACTTTAACACAGATCCACGCCTTGGCCTGTAACAAAAATCAACCAGCCCCACCCCTATTCAGTCTTGGGCATGGGAGGCACCAGGAACTGGGGATCGATGCGGGCCTTGCGCAGATTCATGCGCCAATCGAGATGGGCGCCGGTTACCCGTCCGGTGGCACCGATCTCGGCGATCGGATCACCCTGCCTTACCCGATCACCCTCCTTGACCAGTATCTTGTGTAGATGCAGAAAGGAGGACGAAAGCTGATGACCATGATCGATGATCAAGGTTCCCCCCGAATAGAACATATCAGGATAGGCCAGGGTTACCAGGCCATCAGCCGGCGCTACCACCAGGGTACCCACCGGAGCGGCGATATCGACACCGAAATGGGGGCGTTTTGGGACGTCATTGAGGATCCGCTGACTGCCGTAAACTCCCGAGATAATCCCCTTTGCCGGCCAGATAAATCCGTTCATGAAGTCGTTGCGGTCATCATTCCGCTTCCGCGCCTGCTTCACCAGCGCGGCCTCCTTTTTGATCCTTGCCCAGTCACGTTTTGGGGGGGTGACTTTGCTCGGGGGCAGTCCGTCGATCCTCTGGATCTGGTACTCCCTTTTAGCGATTTTTATCTGCTGTTTTTCGATCGATTTACCCGCTCTGCTTACCTCCAGCGTATGCTGCAAGCCGTCATCCCGGCCGAAACCAAGCAGAAACACACCCTCTCGCGAAACCCGTATCGACTCATCATTGAATCTGACCTGATTCCCCGGTTCTGTTTTACCAACCAGCATCCCACCCTGAATCATTTTTCCTTCCAGGGTCAGTGAAGCGGCCGTAAACGGCATCAGGCAAAACAGCAGCACGAAAAAGGCATACCTCACTCTTACTGAGTCGAAAAGTAGGAAATTCATAGCAACCTTGCACCAGGGTCTGTTTACACTAAAGCAAATGATCTACAACATGCAGCAAACTAACACAGTTGAGTTTGACCAGCCAAGCGGATCGATTATCAGGATTGACAGAAAAAGAAACTGGTTGTAGAGTTCGCGGTCTCTACGCCGGCCGCCGGCAGACCACATCTTAGCCGAGGTGGTGAAATTGGTAGACACGCTAGCTTCAGGTGCTAGTGGGGGCAACCCCGTGGAGGTTCAAGTCCTCTCCTCGGCACCATTTCTCTTAGCATAGAAATTCACCACCGAACAGCTGCCCCCGACTCAGATAAGGGTGTTCAGTTGGTGCACCAGATTTTCGCGTAAATTCTTGAGAGTTGCGATTTCGCGTTCAAGTCCCTCTGTGTCTACCGAATCCTTTATCTGGCATAGCCTGGCGGCAAAATCATGTACTTGATGATGTAGATTCACTACCTGTTTGTAACCGGGTCGGTCACCATACTGTTTTTGCCCGGTTTTTTGCAACCATTTACCAAATCTGCACTCATCGGCATCCAGGATAAGCTCGGAAACAGCATGGCCTAGCAAATAGAGTTCCACCTCACGCACCCAGGCACGATGTTCGACAGCCGCGAATAGCAGTGGCAAATCCTCGCGTCGGACGCTCTCCTGCTTCATCCAGATTGCATCTGGACGCCAGGACTCCATCCAGATGATAAGGTCTTTGGCGAGCATCGGTTCAGCTATCACGAAGCCCTGGGCCTTTTCGCAACCCAACTGCAGCAGCAGGCTACCATGTTCAATGCTCTCAACACCTTCTGCGATAACGTCTCTCCTGAAGGCGGTGGCGAGGCCCAGCACACCCTCTAAAATAGCCAGATCCTCCGGGTCGTCGAGCATGTCACGGACAAAGCTCTGGTCTATTTTCATAATCCCGGCGGGAAGAAGCTTGAGATAGGTGAGTGAGGAATAACCGGTACCGAAGTCATCCAGGGCGAATACCACACCCATATCCCTACAGGTCTTGATAACCTCGGAGACCTGGGCCATGTCTTCGAGTGCGCAGGATTCGAGCACCTCCAGTTCCAACAGCGTGGGATCTATCTCCGGGTGAGCACGCAGGTGTTGTTGTAGTTTTTCTATAAAATTGCTCTTCTGCAGGAAACGTGCACCAACATTGACACTGACCGAGAGATCGATTCCATCTGCCTGCCACCGTTCCATCTGTTCGAGTACATTTTCCAACACCCATTGATCAACAGATACAGCAACATCCTCATCTTCGATCAGCGGTAAAAACTCCCTTGGGAGCAACAAACCGCGTTGTGGATGTTGCCACCGGATCAGCGCTTCCGCA
The DNA here is from genome assembly GCA_003094555.1 of gamma proteobacterium symbiont of Ctena orbiculata. Lineage (GTDB taxonomy): Bacteria > Pseudomonadota > Gammaproteobacteria > Chromatiales > Chromatiaceae > Thiodiazotropha. The sequence goes on along the minus strand of NATW01000125.1, from coordinate 7,803 downwards.
CCCAGGAGCTCTCCGCTACGCATGTTGACCTTGGGCTGAAAGTGCAGCACGAATTCATTCTGACCCAGACCTTCACTTATCCTTGTCACGGTCTCATGGTAACCACGTAATCCTCTATATTTCTCTGCCTCGAAAAAGTGGTAACGGTTCTTGCCAGTCACTTTAGCGTTGTACATAGCCTGATCTGCCTGGCGTAACAATTGATCAGCATCCACCTCTTCTTTTTGCGGATAGAAGGTAACACCGATACTTGCGGACACACGGAGTATCTGGTTACCCAAATGAACAGATTGTCCGGCAGTTGAGAGCATGCGCTCCAACAGAGGAATACTGTCGTTGCTGTCATGCAGATCCACCAACACTGCAACAAATTCATCGCCACCCAAGCGGGCGATGGTGTCTCCCTCCCGCAAAATCTCTTTCAATCGTTGGGCCAGGGAGACGAGGAAAAGGTCTCCAGTGTCATGTCCATAGCTATCGTTGATCTCTTTGAATCCGTCCAGATCGAGATAGGCCACGGCAATCTGACCACCCCGACGATTGACCTGGGCCATGGTCTGATTGAGACGGTCAGCCAAGAGTGTACGGTTTGGAAGGCTGGTGAGGTTGTCGTGATAGGCGACATGTTCGAGCCTGGTCTTCTTCTCCTGCAACTCCTGCTGTGTCTCCAAATGAGCTGTAATGTCTCGGGACGCCTGCACCATACCGGATATTTTATGCTGTTCGTTAAACAGCGGCGTACCCACAACCTCAAACAAGCGCTCTGTACCATCGACAGTCTTGTGCCTGTGAACAACCGTTACCGATTTCCGGGTCTGTAACACGATATTCAATGGGCAGGCGCAGTCGTCATCATCACAGGGCGTTTTTCTGTCGTGACTGATTTCGTAACATTTATATTGTGACTGGATGTCAGCAAGCAACGGCGTATCTTTGGCGGCCTTGTTCATCTGTTTAACGTTGTAGTTTAAATCCACTACCATGATCGGATCCGCCACGCCATCGATAATGGTCTGCAGAAATTGATGCTCTGCCAGCACACGCTGCTCTGCCATCACCCGTTCGGTGATATCGGTGGCTATCTGCATGCGCACGACGCGCCCGTCAGGCCATAGAATTGCCTGATCACGACAATCGAGCCACTCACCACTCTCTTCGATTTGCCGTTCCCAGATATGAATACCGGTTGGGTATCCATCTGCGTCCAGCAAGGTACCATTGGTACAAAAGTCACAGGGTCCCGAAGGATTTTTCTGTAGCCGCTTCCAGCAGACATCACCTACCCCGTCACCCCAACGGGCCATGGCGTTTTTATTCATGAAGAGGAGTTCATAGCTGTACATATCGGAAACATAAACCGCGGCATCGAGTGTGTTCAGTACCGCAGTAAATCGATCATGGGATTCACGCAACTGATTTTCCGATTGGAGACGAATGGCGATCTCATTTTCCAATTTTTCGTTTGATTGGGTTAGCTGTCGTGTACGCTCCTCAACCACCATCTCCAAATCACGTTTGTGTATATCCAGTTGATATTGTGCCTGTTCCCGACCGCTGATCTCCATATTCAGATTTTCAATCAACGCTTGTTTTTCATTTTGGAAACTCAATGTCTGCATCAACATGCGATTGGTATTGACAGCTGTATAGATTAAAAGAGCCGTGTATACCAAGAGTGCGGTGACAAGCAGTGCAACTCCATTGGTCGGCCACTGGGTAATGATGATCAACAATGTTAATGCCGTAGGGAGATTGGCACAGAAAAATGCGGACAAAACCGCGGAGAGTACAGGTACTGTACCAGCCATGATACCAAGCGTAATCATGACAATGACGATCTTATAAGTGGGATCCTCTACAGCTAGAATAAAGAGACTGATCCCAGCCCAGCCAACTCCTGCCAAGGCAGCAGAGCCTATGGCCAGGCCCGCCCAAAAGTTGGCGTGAGACTTTTCAAAAAGTTTTGTATAAAAAATGTACAGGACCACGCGAGAGATGACCACAAACAGCATGTAGCCGGCCCATAGGTTGAGCATCCAGCTCGGTACAACGCCATTCAGCCCAATCCGGGTGAGAAGAGTGATAAGTAGTATAGCCGTGGATGAAGGCGGAAAATTGGCATAGATCAGCTTGATCTGCTCTGGAAAAATGCCGATCTCCCGTTGCTCGGCTTTATTCCTTAAATTGTGGTTTATGTCGCTGTTACTTAACATAAATATTATCAGAAAGCACTGTTTGTGTGCCGAAGACAATGGTTATCCGGAAACAATCCACCATATATTGTTATCGGCAGAAAGCCTGAAGACTTCAATAAAACAGTCGCGCCAGCCACTGGCGTTGCATTGATATTGCACAATTAATTGTGCTTGTAAAAACTACATTCCAGCTGCAGTGGCTCGTGCCAGATAATCCTGATAGGCGGGGATCGCAATTGCCGCCAGGATTCCCAAAACCAGGATCATGACAAAAATTATGGCAATGATAAGGACCCCACCTCGATTCGGTGGTGGCTGAAGTCCAAATTTATTGGCCCCCACGGTGCCAGGTATAAACCAGAAAATAAGAGGCACAAGTGGGATTATCAGACTCAAACTCAACCAACCAGACATGTTAAAGTCATGACATCGCTGAATCGTCAGCACAATATTGATGAAAAACATGGCACCGATTCCGAGTGCAGTGATAGGCAGTATGAGCAGACCAACTGAATCCTCAGACAGGGTCGCCGCGAACAACCCTGATAACCCCCCCATAATCAGATAGCATAATAATGTGATGCCGATGGTGTAGGCGATATAGCGCAGACGTCCTATTCGTCCCTTGGCAGATAAAATATTGATGGATCCAAACTCTTCCTGATTACTCAGTATTTCGGCTTTTGGTGTTGCATATGGGCTGGGTGTTTCCATTATAAATTCCTTTTGATCACTTCTGTTTCAGGAAGACCTATTGGGAAAAAGCTTCAGGAGCTGTTAAAACAAATTCAATAGGTTAACGTCAGAAGCGTGTCATTCCTTAGCAATGATTGCGTTATAACCACCCAGCCGTTCATAGAGTGAGACCTGCGATGACTCATCATTGCCGGCAATTATGGATGGTGAAGCGCATGCCAAGACGAGTGGCAGGATCTTCAATGACTACTCCTCAACAGCAATAATTGGATTGTGAAACGACACGATTTGTCGATCACCGTTGCAGAGTAGGCTTTTGTTGATTGAATGAGAAATTGCAGTTAAGAATGAAATCTATTCTGTTTTCAAATCTATCGAGATCACCACCAGTATGCTTAGCCCACACCCTGCTGGTCGGCTGTTTTGGCCTGACCGCTGACCAATGCCGGGACAGTGGTCTGAATGTAATCGATAAAGGATTTAACATGTGCGTGTTCAGTGCATTCAGGTTGCCAACTCCACTCGAAGCTGAAACAGGCAGGTTCATCCTTTTCCATAAACAATGGATAGCTTGCCTTGTTTTCGGCTGAGATCTTGGCCTTCGGCAGGATCCCGGCACCTATCCCCAAGGAGACCCAATCCTCTATCACCTGATAGGTAAGGGCCTGCCCTGCATAGGCATGCAGCTCGACGCCCTTGGATTTGAGTATTGTCGTCAGGGCGGCGTTGAGCCCGCAACCACCACCAGTAAGGATTATCGGGGTGGCTGGCAGGTCGGCAATCTTGAAAGAAAGATGGCTTGAGGTCTGACTGTCAGTAGATGCAGGCAGATAGTAAAGCGGGTCCCGATAGAAGAGACAGGCATGTTCCGCATTACTCTCCTTTACCCTTGGCAGGATCTGAACATCGATCTGTCCTTTGCTCAGGCGTGTGGCCAGATCATCGATGAAACACTCCTTGAAGAATATGGTGATATCCGGATTGGCCTGCCGATAGGGCGCCAACACCTGATCCAAGCGTTGCATGTCAACCAAGGGTGAAAAACCGATGCGCAGCATCTTGTGGGTTGGATTGTGGTAGGACTCTGCCGCCCTGGCCAACTCATTCCGACTCTGCAGTACCTCATTGATTCGCGGCAGCATAAATTCACCAAAGGGCGTCAAATCCACCCTGCGCGTGGTGCGATTGAACAATCTGCCACCCAACTCATCCTCGAGTTGCGAGATGGCATTGGAGAGGGTGGGTTGGGTGGCAAAGCTGAGCTCTGCGGCGCGACTGAATGAGTGGGTCTCGGCCACGTGAGCGGCGAACTGAAGTTGTTTCAGATTCATATTTCAATTCATTCGATTTTTAAATTAATTCCATTCATAAATAAAATTTCTAAATTATTCTCCTTGAACATATGCTCTACTTCAAGACATTTCAACATCTTGGAGAATATCAATGAGTGCCCAACGCATGCTCTTCCTTACTGTCGCCACCCTGCTCTTCACCGGTATCGGATTGTCCGGCTGGAACCAGGTGCACTGGTTTCTCTACCTGCCAGCCGGGATGCTGGTCTTTGCTGGCTTAACCGGTATCTGCCCGGGCCTGATGCTGTACCGGAAACTCGGCCTGAAATAGGGGTTGAACGGCGATTCGTCACTGCAGCTTCAGGAGCATTGGGATGAATACAGGCAGCGTTGAACTTCTTGCTTTCGGCATGCTTGCGGTTGTCGCCGGTTTTTTTCTGCTCATCAGCATGGTACGTGAAATCGCACCCGACCAGCGGCGAAGATGGCTGCTTGGGATAGGCCTAGGAACCGGCATCATCGCCTTTAGCTTGAAGATCGGCCTTGTCATCCTCTTTTCCCTCTATCCGGGGCCCATGTTGGCCCTGTTTCCAGAGCGACAACATGTGTTCGCTTCTGTCATATCCACTAACAACAGACTGTATGACCCGCGAATGGTGAAAACCCCCTACACCTGGCAGGCGCTCCCCTACACTGCACCATCGCCTCGGGACAATCCGTCAACGGTGGAGAAGGTCAGGCTTGGTAAAATGCTCTTCTTCGATACCCGGTTGTCGGCTGACGGCACCCTTTCATGTGCCTCCTGCCATGAAATTTCCGTTGCTAAAGGTGGCAGTGACGGACTCAGCGCTTCGATCGGTATCGATGCTCAGCAAGGGACGAGAAATGCACCCACCGTGCTCAACGCCGCCTTCCAAAAGGTGCTGTTTTGGGACGGTCGCGCCGCCTCCCTAGAGGATCAGGCTAAGGGGCCACTGGTCAACCCCATCGAGATGGGTATGCCCTCATTGGATCGGGTAGTCGAGACCGTGAAGGGTATTCCGGAATATGTCGAGGCGTTCGCCTTGGCTTTTCCCGGTCAGCCGCCAATCACGATCGACAACATCGCCAAGGCCATCGCCGCCTATGAACGCACCCTGATTACACCAGACTCCCCCTATGACCGTTTTGTCAGGGGCGATGCCAGTGCGCTCTCCAAACAACAGATTCGTGGCATGGCGCTGTTCGAATCAACCGGTTGTATCCTTTGTCACTCCGGACCGAATTTCAGCGCTGCAAGTCACTTCAGCGAAGATACACCCTACAGAATATTTCCTTCTATTCCCAACACGGAATATGAGAGACGCCACCGTTTGAATGAGGATCCGGGCGCTTCGAAAAGCAAGGACGGTGCTGGCAGAGGTGTCTGGCGTGTACCCTCACTCCGCAATGTGACCCGCACCGCCCCCTATTTCCACAATGGTTCCGTTACGTCCCTGGAAGAGGCGGTACGCATCATGGCCCAGGTTCAACTGGGCAAGACCATAAGCAACGATGAGAGGGATGATAAGACCATCAAGTGGCTGAAGGGTGAGCAACGACTCAGTGTGGCAATCCATCAGGCCCTGAGCGATACCGAGGTTGAAGAGATCGTGGCCTTTCTCAAGGCGCTGGAAGGGGAGTTGCCGTCAACTCGGTTGTAAGGGATCCATTCAACCGCTAAATTCGCTCCCTTGCAGCTCATCTCTGTTTTGAATTGTAAAACAATGTCACTAACAAAACGTCCCGCCACCGACCCTGCGGAATCCACTATCACATCTACATATGTCTTATTTTTCATATACTTAGAGCATTGCATACCGAATCTGCAATTCCCCATACTGGAATCAGAACGCCATCCGCAGATCGTTGTCAATGAACTAGATGGATAGATACTTTTCCAGCTTGAGCCGAGCCCGTTGACAGCATGAGCCCAGCTATCGTAGGGTCAATTGATGCTCCCCAAAACAACTACCCGGACTGCAGAAGAGTACTGATTTAACAGATATTGACCGAGACATGACATGAATAGGTTACTGATCGCTGTCGCCCTCTCCTTCTCCCTGATCACCGGTTGCGCGGTAAACCCTGTCACCGGAAAAAATGAACTCAGCCTTGTTTCAGAGGCTCAGGAGATGGAGATCGGGCGAAAAAACTATGCCCCACTGCGCCAATCCCAGGGGGGGGATTACACGGTCGACAAGAAGTTGACTGCCTACGTCAGTGAAATCGGTCAAAGTCTGGCCGCCGTCAGTGATCGCAACCTGCCCTATGAGTTTAAGGTTTTGAACAACTCAGTACCCAATGCCTGGGCACTTCCCGGCGGCAAGATCTCAATCAATCGCGGTCTGCTCACCGAGTTGCAGAGCGAGGCGGAACTGGCCGCGGTACTGGGCCATGAAATCACCCATGCCGCCGCCAAGCATACTGCCAACAGTATGTCCCGCGGGATGTTGATTCAGGGTGCGGTGATGGCGACTGTGATCGGTACCCAGGGAAAGGATTATGCCCAAATCGCGCAGTTGGGCGCCGGCCTTGGCGCACAATTGGTGACCAAGAAATATGGTCGGGATGCAGAACGGGAATCCGACTACTACGGCATGCAATATATGTCGAAGGCGGGATATGACCCTCAGGGAGCTATCGATCTCCAACGCACCTTCGTACGCCTCTCGGAAAGTAAGAACCAGGACTGGCTGAGCGGTCTTTTCGCCAGTCATCCACCCTCCATGGAGCGGGTAGAAAACAATATCAAGACCGCAGCCGAGCTTCCCAAAGGCGGTATTGTGGGCAAGGATCGCTTCAAGGCCAGGACAGCACATATAAAACGCACCAAACCTGCCTATGAAGCCTATGAAGAGGGGCGTAAGGTGCTGCAAAAAGGCGATCTAAAAAAGGCCAGGACACTGGCCAAAAAGGCCATTCGAATGGAACCCAAAGAGGGCCATTTTCATGCCCTGCTCGGTGATATTGAGGAGAAAAGCAAACGCCCGGCCATCGCCAAGCAGCATTACAATAAAGCGATAAAATTGAATGACAGCTTCTTCTACTACTACTTGAAGCGCGGTTTGGTCAATGAGAAGTTGAACAATGACGATGCGGCCAAGCTCGATCTTGAGAAAAGCGTTCAACTGCTACCGACTGCAAACGCCTACAACTCCCTGGGTAATCTGGCCAAGGCAGCGGGTAACCTGAAATCCGCCAAGTCCTATTTTCGCAAGGCCGCCTCGAAAGATACCGCGCAAGGCAAGGCAGCCTATGGTTCTTTGATGGCCCTCGACCTATCGGAGAATCCGCAAAACTATATCAAATTGCGTACCGGCCTTGATAACAAGGGCAGACTCAAGGCGGAGTTATCCAACCCGACCCCCCGCGATGTAAAGGGTATCGTCATTGCAATCAAGTACCGTGACAGCAATGGGCAGATAAGAAAGGTGAAGCGGGTCTATAAATCGATCTTGCCCGCAGGGAAAAAGCGATTGTTCGATTTGGGAGTGAAGAATATCCCGAAAGCGCAACTGTCAAAGGCCAAATTCGGTATCATTGGTGCCAGACTTGCCAAATGAATCGCCATCTGATTGCAAGAGATCCACTTAAACCCC
>NATW01000124.1 GCA_003094555.1 gamma proteobacterium symbiont of Ctena orbiculata | reverse complement strand
GATAGATGAGTGAACGATGCAATATTGTTGAATTATGAATAATGAAATGGTGAATTATTCACACAGACTTGTCACCATACTTGGATTCACGTTTTCTGGAGAAACCACGATGCAAGAAAAACCACCTGTTCCACCTTTTGATCAAGAGCGCGCCACGCAGAAGGTTCGCATGGCGGAAGATGCCTGGAACACCCGTGACCCTGAGCGTGTCGTGCTTGTCTATACAGAGGATACGCAGTGGCGAAACCGGGCAGAATTTCCCCATGGCAGAGAACAGGTGAGGGAATTTCTACAGCGCAAGTGGGCGCGTGAATTGGACTATCGGCTGATCAAGGAGCTTTGGACATTTGGGGCAAACCGTATCGCCGTGCGCTTCGCCTACGAATGCCACGACGACTCGGGCCAGTGGTATCGCAGCTATGGCAACGAAAACTGGGAGTTCAATGCACAAGGCTTTATGCAGCGACGATTCGCCAGCATCAACGATCTGCCAATAAAGGAATCGGACCGTCTCTTTCATTGGCCGCTGGGGCGGCGACCGGATGATCACCCCGGACTTAGTGAACTGGGGCTCTGAAACAGGCTTTTGGAAAAATTGGGATGCTAACTATTCAATCCATGCGTAATCGATGCTGATACGTTCCCCGGCAACCGGGCGGAAAAGCTGATCGGCGAAGGCGACATGGTCCGCATGGTCACGGTAGCTGTCTATCACCGCCGGGTGGCAGAACTGCACCAGCCAGGTGTAGCGGTAGGCGGCATCTGTCTTGACCGCGCTGCCGGTTGCGACCTCACGCACCCCGGGTATTTTTGACAGCACATCCCGCCCTTTGGCCATCATCTCTGTGACACCCTCATCATCCAGTCCATTGACGTTGTAGACGATGAGATGCTCCACCGGAAGCCAGGGTGTGCATTGGGTCAGCACTTCGGTAGCGCGCCCGGCAGAACCCCAGAGCCGAATACAACGCTCGGCTTCCTCACTGACAGCAGCCTTTACACCCCGGGTCAGTTGGGTAAACGCGTTATTCTCCGTTGCCTCGACATTTTTCCGGATGGCGGCGCCTGCCGCATCGGCCAGCGCGGTATAGTAGTTGATTTTAACCACGCCGTTGGTGATCAATTGTCGGTACTGGTCCTCGGATAGGCCGGTTCCACCATGGATCACCAAAGGTAGGCCCAACGCCTGGTTGATATCCCGTAATCGTTGGAAATCGAGCTTCGCTTCGCCCCGCATGCGACCATGCACTGTACCTATGGAGACTGCGAGGAAATCGATACCCGTAGTCTCAACGAAATGGATGGCCTGGTCCGTTGTCGTGTAGCTGACCTTTCCCGGGTGTCGTTCTGCGTCCTCACCCTCGACGCCTGGGACATAACCCAGTTCACCTTCCACAGGCACTCCGCACCCGTGAGCCATCTCGACCACCGAGCGGGTCGTACGGATGTTATCGTCCAGGGACCTGTGAGAAGCATCCACCATCACCCCATTGCAGCCATGGTTGATGGCGTTCATGGCAGACTGCAAGCTCTCTCCATGGTCCAGATGGATCGCGACCGGTACCGAGGCGTTGCGCGCCGCCTTCTCAACCGCGGACAGTAAAAGCTCAAAATCGAAATACTTAAAATGGGATTCGGCCAGGCTTAGGATGACCGGTGAAGCACAGCGTTCGGCGGCATCCAGTATACCTTCCAGGAAATCGAGGTTGACCAGATCAAAGGCCCCGACTGCATAGCCGTTCCCATAGGCATGGTGCAGCATCTCTCGCATGTTGACCAAAGGCATAAAGTTATCTCCCCTGTATTGCTTCAGTCCCTTATCGATATTTTGTGTTTGTTATTCCTGTTCATCATCAAGGCATGGTATGCAGTATATCGCTGGCAGGTGCGATGATCTGCGGGTTGACTGGTGCCGATACTAACATCGTGATTGGCGGCGATGCCATGCGAAATCTATGGGTTCAGGCGGTATATGATCTCAATCAGAAGAAGAGCAGCATCGGATAGCAGAAAGTCGTCGCTGACCTCTGGTTGCCGCTAATAGATAAAAACTAATAAGTTGGTTGGTGTAATCTAATATGCAAATCACCAGAGTGCTTCTACAATTAGGACAGGAATCACAGAGTGGTATGGGATCAAATCGTCCCCTTTGCAGAATCAGCCCGGGAGAGAAGAGTGACAACCAGTGAATTGACGAGATCGATTCAAAAGCGTCTTGACACGCTACCGAATTGGCTGCGGCAGTTGACGGCAGTCAGTTTTCTGTTCTTCCTTGCCAAGGGAATGCTTTGGCTAGGCGTTGCAGCCTGGATTATCCTTTGACACGCCAGACCGCCGCCGCTGTCTCGTCGGTGGCGGATGAATGTTCGAACGGAATCAGATTATTTCAGCAATTGAACAAACGATCGATGGCATCCAGCCCCTCTTGGACGATCTCGTCCAGGTCTTCCGGATCGTCATCGTGCTCGTAGGCGAGCATTGAATAGCTGGCCAGTGATTTCAGCCCCATGGCAATCTTTTCCACATCTGCCAGATTCAGTTCAACACCTTCTCTTAAATGACATTCATCACTCATTGAACCCGCCTCAAAAAATACTACTTATTTTGTGGATATTCGAATAGGGACAGTAGGCTGTCAATAAATTAGGCCTGTTTATTGATGTAGGTCAATCAGGGGCCGCTGTCACAAGGTTTGGGGATGGCCCGGCCGGATATCCTTAGAGGGTCTGTTCTGTCACGTCGACATAGAGTTTAAGTCTTTGACCAGGCTGGAGATATTTACTATCAAGCGTATTCCAGCGTTTGAGGTCGGCAACAGACACCTTGAAACGCTGAGCGATACGGGATAGAGAGTCACCGCGTCTGACTCGATAGTGCAGCCTGCTCTGGGTACCCGATGGCTGAAGATTGAGAAGGGAGAGCTCGGAAGATTGGGCTTTCTTTACCCATATCACAAGTTTTTGCCCCGGTTTCAGGGGGTCCCCCGGGGCCATTCCATTCCATGCCGCGAGTTTTCGATGATTGACTGAGTGGGCCTTGGCAATCTTCCACAAACTATCCCCCGGCTTCACGATATAGCTTCGTTTGTTGCCACTCCGGGATCTGTTCTGGATTGCAGCCTTGCGTTGCCCGGCGCTGAAGGTGTATTGACTGAGGCCTTTACTGGAGACTGGGATCAACAGGTGCTTCCCGGCACGGATTCTGTTGCCCTTGAGTTTGTTTATCTGTCTCAGGACTTTAGTGGTGGTGCCATGTTTTCTAGCGATAACGCTCAGTGCATCACCCTGTTTGATCTTATAGCGTTTCCATGTCAGTCGCTCTTCCACGGGCAGTGCCGCCAGCTTTTCGAGAAAGGTTTCAACCTTGTCCAGCGGCAGACTGAGTTTGTGGGGGCCATCCGGATCGGTAGCCCATCGATTCAGGCCGGGGTTGAGGAGATAGAGATCCTGAATGGACAACTCCGCCATCTCTGCCGCCAGGGCGAGATCGAGCTGAGATTGAATGTCGACGGTGGTGAAATAGGGTTCATCAGCGATGGGTGTCAGGGTGATCGCATAGTACTGAGGATTTCTGAAAATCTCAGCCAACGCCAGCAAGCGGGGTACATAGGCGCTGGTCTCGTCAGGTAATTTCAGGGACCAGTAATCGGTTGGCTTGCCACGTTTTTTATTGCGTCTAATCGCACTGCGAACCGTTCCAGCCCCAGAGTTGTAGGCGGCAAGCGCCAGTTCCCAGTCATTGTCGAACTGCCGGCTGAGGGACTGCAGATAGTCCAATGCGGCATGGGTAGACGCCACGATATCCCGGCGTCCGTCATACCACCAGTTCTGCTTCAAGCCAAAATAGCGGCCGGTGGAGGGGATAAACTGCCACATACCGGCAGCGCGGCCCGGTGAGTAGGCAAATGGCCGATAGGCGCTCTCAACGGCTGGCAACAGGGCAATCTCACTGGGGATATCCCGCTTTTCAATCTCCTGCATAATAAAATGGAGATAGGGTTGGGAGCGTTCCTGGATACGCTGAATATACCCCGGATTCTTGCTGTACCAGTTCAATTCCCGCTCGATTCTGGAATTGTGGGGAAAGGTCAGTCGATAACCCTCCAACATCCGGCTCCAGAGATCGGCAGGCTCTTCCGGGAGTGTCAGTTCTGTGACAGTAGTCTGCAGCTCCTCGGCCACATCCGGCAGCCGCTCACTTGTGATGGCACTCTCTTGAGCGCTCGGCTGTGTCTGCAGCGTTTGCGTCACAGCCGGGGTGAGTTCTACTTGCTGCAGTGCACTTGTAGCGCCGCCGTTGGGCAGGCTTTGACAGGCAGCGAGGAGACAGATGGCGAATAGGTTCATAATACGCAGGGGAATTTTGAAATACCGCATCGAATTGTTAAGGCTTGGTGTAGACATACTCTATATCGGAGGAAAATAGTATCAGAGCCGCGTATCATTTCCATGGCTGGTGCTCCATATTGCGTGGTAACCCGTAGCTGACTGCCATTCGGGCATACCACCTGATAACCTGAAGCCTCTATTGAGGCGTACCGGACTGCACAGATTACCTGACAGTAGTGTCGGTAGCAAAGTAGATACCTTAACAATGAGAGACAATAAGTCGTTGAATTTGGGATCTTGTCAGCAGAAACAGCTACAAAACTGGTTTGCGAGTGATTTGGGCAGGCTATTGGCTGAGCAGGAGGCAGAGTGTCTGGATTCCCGGGTTGCCACCCTGTTTGGCTACCATGTGGTGCAGCTGGGGCTCCCCTATAACAATCAGGATTTACTCAAGCAGAGTCCGGCCCGCAACCGGGTTGTCATGGGGATCGGGGGGGATAGCTCGGGGGTAGGTCTGCAAGCCCACAGCCATCGCCTGCCCTTTGCCAGCGACAGTGTGGATGGGATGGTGTTGCCCCATACCCTCGATTTTGCTGCCGATCCCCATCAAGTCCTGCGGGAGGTGGAACGGGTGTTGATCCCTCAGGGTAAGGTGCTGCTGAGTGGTTTCAATCCCTGGAGTCAATGGGGCTTGTGGCGTCTGTTGCACCTGCGTTCCACCTCTGTTCCCTGGTGCGGGCACTTCTTCAGCGGGAAGCGGATCCAGGACTGGTTCTCATTGCTTGGTTTTGAGTTGGAAGAGGTGGTCTATCTTCACTACCGACCCCCGGTATCCCACCTGCCTATTATGCAGAGACTCGCCTTCATGGAGGGGATTGGGGAAAAGATCTATCCAAGGCTTGCTGGTGTATATGTCATACTCGCGGTCAAGCGGGAGGTTATCGTGACACCGCTGCGCTCAAAATGGCGGGTGAAAAAGCGGGTCCTGCCCACCGCCGCAGAACCCACGATGAGAAATTCAGATGGCTCAAGTTGTAGAAATATATAGTGATGGCGCCTGTCGCGGGAATCCCGGTCCCGGGGGCTGGGGGGTTTTCTTACGCTATGGCCGACATGAAAAACAGCTGTTCGGCGGTGAGCCTGAGACCACCAACAACCGCATGGAGTTGTTGGCCGTCATCCGGGGTTTGCAGAGCCTGACGAAGAAAAGCCGGGTGAGGGTGACCACCGATTCCCAGTATGTCAAAAATGGCATCACCCAATGGATCCACAATTGGAAACGGAATGGTTGGAAAACGACGGCCAGAAAACCGGTCAAGAATGCGGATCTGTGGCAGATGCTGGATGCGGAGGTGAAACGCCATCAGGTGGAGTGGGCCTGGGTCAAAGGTCACTCCGGCCATCCGGAGAATGAGCTGGCGGATGATCTGGCCAACCGGGGGATCGAGGAAATTTTGAACTGATGCGACAAATAGTACTGGACACGGAAACCACGGGACTGGAACCGGAGCAGGGCCACAGGATCATCGAAATCGGTTGTGTGGAGATGGTTGATCGCAGGTTGACCGGGAATAACTTCCATCAGTATCTGCAGCCTGAACGGGAGATCGATGCCGCAGCCATAGAGGTGCACGGCATAACCAACGAGTTTCTGGAGGATAAGCCCAGGTTCGCCGATCTGGCGCAGGACTTCATCGCTTACGTGAGTGGGGCGGAGCTGATCATCCATAATGCCCCCTTCGATGTGGGTTTTCTCGACCATGAATTAGGTCTTATGCAGAGCCCTGCGAGAATCGACGGTCTATGCGCAGTCACCGATACCCTGATGATGGCGAAAAAGATGCACCCGGGCCAGAGAAACAGTCTTGACGCCCTGTGCAAACGCTACGATATCGATAACTCTCACAGAGAGTTGCATGGCGCTCTTCTGGATGCCGAGATACTGGCCGATGTCTACCTGATGATGACAGGAGGGCAGGCTTCACTGGTATTGGATGGTGTTGCCGCCGATGAATTTGGCGATAACTCAGCTGACACTATCCAACGTTTGCCGTCGAACAGGCCGGCGTTGAAGGTCGTTCATGCAAATCAGCAGGAACTCGAAGCCCATCAGTTGCAGTTGGATGCCATGGGTGAGTCTTGTGTCTGGTTAAAAAAGCATTAGATTCGGGACTGAGTCGACTTGGCCCGGTCTGTACCCTGGACGATCTCGTACAGGCGGGGGATGTCCAGCAGTTGCACATGCTTTCTCTCCACCTGCAGCAGGCTCTCGTCCTGGAAGCGGGTGAACAATCGGCTGACTGTCTCTACCGCAAGCCCCAAATAGTTGCCGATTTCGTGGCGTGACATACTGAGAAAAAAGTCACTGGCTGAGAATCCGCGCTGTTTGAAACGTTCGGAAAAGCTGAGCAGGAAGGTGGCGAGCCTCTCCTCTGCACTCTTTTTGCCCAGCAGGGTCAGCATCTCTGTCTCCTGGCCGATCTCGCGGCTGAGCAGGCGATACATCTGATGTTGCAGGCTCGGCATGATGGAACTCAGGGATTCCAGTTGAGAGAAGGGGATCTCGCAGACAGCGGTGGTCTCAAGGGCGATTGCAGAGCAGTTATGGTTGTCGTCCTGAATGGCGTCCAAACCAATCAGTTCCCCCGGCAGGTGAAACCCGAGTACCTGTTCACCGCCATCTTCATTGGGTGAATAGGTTTTGACCGAGCCACTGGTGATGACTCTGAGGCTATGGAACTTGTCGCCACCCCGATAGAGATGATCACCGCGATGATAGGGGCGACCTCGCTTGATAATGGAGTCCAGGCGTTCTATGTCTTCAGGGGTGAGTCCCATGGGGAGGCAAAGGGTCGAAAGACTGCAGTTTTTGCAGGCGACCTTGATATTTTCAAATGAAACAACTTTTCTATTCGTCAAGGAACCGCTCCAACTCAAGGTGCACTCTTTTAGGGATTTCTCCCCTCCTATTTTTCCAGATGTTCTTGATCCGGATCAAGTAATTTTAGGATTTTTATTATCTTAGATCATATCCAATAAAAAAAGCCGGCCATGTGGCCGACTTTTTTTTGTGCTCCTGACTGATCGCTTATTTAGCGGGTGCAGCAGGCGCAGCCGGAGCTGCAGGTGGGTAGCCATAAGGTGCAGCACCGTATGGTGCGCCATATGGGGCGCCATATGGGGCACCATAGCCATAAGGCGCGCCATAGCCGTAAGGACCGTAGCCACCGTAGTCGCGATAGTAGTTATTGCCACGGCCATAGCCGGAACCACGCCCACTGCCACTCATACCAAAGCTGAAGTCGCCGGAACCATCGCCCCAGCCATCGCCCCAGCCATCGTTGTTCCAGCCACGGTTACCGTAGCCGGGACCGCCCCACCATGCTGATGCGGTTGTGGAGACAGCAACGAGAGCAGCGACGCTCAGGACCTTAGCAAATTTAATCATGCTTTCTTCCTCATATAATTAAGATTGATTTTTTATTGACTACTTTTTCTAATGGAAACAAGTAGTTGGTCGTTACGCATTGATGAATGGTTAGTGGCTAATATCGAGAATCCTTGTTCTGTTCGGCTTAGTCACACCGAGTAACAGCCAACTGGTCTCTGTGGTTGTTATTGCGAAAATCGCCAATCGATTATAGACCCTAGGGCGCTTAAATAAAATGTCCTTATGAGACTATTGCAAGAGTTATGTCGCATTCGCTCACTATTAATGCGATTGAGAGAGGCGGTCTGATCTGTTACTGTTTCCTTCCGTCCGTTTTCCCTTTTCCAGCGCATTAACTAGAAGCTTCATGACTAGATTTATATTCATTACGGGCGGTGTTGTCTCCTCCCTTGGTAAAGGAATCGCATCCGCTTCCCTGGCTGCACTGCTCGAGGCCCGCGGGCTCGATGTCACCATGATCAAGCTCGATCCCTACATAAACGTTGATCCGGGTACCATGAGTCCATTCCAGCATGGCGAGGTCTTCGTTACCGATGACGGGGCCGAGACCGACCTCGATCTTGGGCACTATGAGCGTTTCATCCGCAGTACCATGGGGCGGAACAATAACTTCACTACCGGCCAGATCTACGACAGCGTGATTCGTAAGGAGCGCAAGGGAGAGTATCTGGGAGGTACTGTGCAGGTGATTCCCCATATCACCAATCAGATCAAAGAGAGTGTCTTGTTGGGTGCTGATGATAAGGATATCTGCCTGGTGGAGATCGGTGGCACGGTGGGTGACATCGAGTCACTGCCCTTTCTGGAGGCGATCCGTCAGATGGGTGTGGAGTTGGGGCCGCAACGGGTGATGTTCATGCATCTGACCCTGGTGCCCTATATCAAGGCATCCGGCGAGATTAAGACCAAGCCGACACAGCACTCGGTCAAAGAGTTGCGCTCCATCGGTATCCAACCCGATATTCTGGTGTGCCGTTCCGAGCGGCCCCTGCCTGAAACCGAGCGCAAAAAGATTGCGCTTTTCACCAATGTACCGGAAAAGGCGGTTATATCCGCAGTAGACGCAGACTCTATCTATCGTATTCCAGTGCTGCTGCATGCCCAGGAGATGGACGAACTGGTCAATCAGCGTTTCAACCTGGACCTGCCACCGGCAGACCTGTCTGAATGGGAGGCGTTCCTGGAGGGTCTCGATAACCTGGCCGAAGAGGTCAAGATCGCCATGGTGGGGAAATATGTGCATCTTACGGAGGCCTATAAATCCCTCTCAGAAGCCTTGGTACATGCGGGGGTCCATACCGGCAACCGGGTGGTGATTCACTATGTGGATTCGGAACAGCTGGAGAAGAGCGGGCTTGATAGCCTGGAGGGGATGGATGCGATCCTGGTGCCCGGCGGTTTCGGTAATCGTGGTGTTGAGGGCAAGATTGCGGCAGTTCAATATGCCCGTGAAAATGGCATTCCCTATCTGGGGATCTGTCTCGGGATGCAGGTTGCAGTGATTGAGTTTGCCCGTCATGTGGCCGGGTTGGAGGGTGCCCACAGTACCGAGTTCAAGCGCGACACACCACACCCGGTCATCGGGCTGATCACTGAGTGGTTGAATGCGGACGGCAAGGTTGAGAAACGTACCGAGGAGTCGGATCTGGGTGGAACCATGCGCCTGGGTGGGCAGCAGTGTCGTCTGGAGTCCGATAGCAAGCCCTACCAGCTGTATGGCGAGGAGATCATCACCGAGCGCCATCGCCACCGTTACGAGTTCAACAACAGCTATCTGGATAATATTGTCACTTCCGGGATGAAGGTATCGGGCCGTTCAGTTGATGGACGCTTGGTGGAGATTGTGGAGATCCCGGATCATCCCTGGTTCGTGGCCTGCCAGTTCCATCCGGAGTTTACCTCGACCCCACGCTATGGCCATCCGCTCTTTTCCGGTTTCATCGAGGCGGCGAGAAAGCATCGGGACAGCAAGGCATGAAGCTATGCGACTTCCAGGTTGGACTGGATCGGCCGCTGTTCCTGATCGCAGGTCCCTGTGTCATCGAGAGTGAGCAGTTGGCCCTGGATACGGCAGGGGAGTTGCAACAGCTGACCCAGGCCCTTGGTATCCCGTTCATCTACAAATCCTCCTTCGATAAGGCGAATCGCTCCTCCGCCGAGAGCTTTCGCGGACCGGGTCTTGAACAGGGTTTAAAGATTCTGCAACAGGTTAAATCATCGATCGGTGTACCAGTGTTGACCGATGTGCATGAAGATACCCCGCTGCAAGAGGTTGCATCGGTGGTGGATCTCCTGCAGACCCCGGCCTTTCTCTGCCGTCAGACCAACTTTATCCAGAATGTGGCCCGCCAGGGTCTGCCGGTGAATATCAAGAAGGGGCAATTTCTCGCACCCTGGGACATGACCCACGTGGTAGCCAAGGCGAAGGCCACGGGCAATCAACGGATCATGGTATGTGAGCGGGGTGTCTCCTTCGGCTACAATAATCTGGTTTCGGATATGCGCTCCCTGGCGGTGATGCGCGATACCGGTTCGCCAGTGGTGTATGACGCCACCCATTCGGTTCAGTTGCCGGGGGGGCAGGGTAGCAGTTCAGGGGGACAGCGTGAATTTGTACCGGTACTGGCACGGGCGGCGGTTGCAGCTGGCGTGTCGGGTCTGTTCATGGAGACCCATCCGCAACCGGACAAGGCACTCAGCGACGGGCCGAATGCCTGGCCGCTGCCCAGGATGAGGGAACTGCTCGAGACGCTGGTTGAGATCGATCATCTTGTGAAAGGGAAACAATTGGCTGAGATGTCACCCTAAGGCTGTTACATACACCTGGCTGTAACACTATCTTGGTTAACTGATATCACCACATTTATTTACTGAAAGCATACAGAATACGGAGACAACATGTCTGAAATTGTTGATGTTCGTGGACGAGAGATCCTCGATTCACGGGGCAATCCCACCGTCGAGGCCGACGTGATCACCGCAGACGGAGCCATCGGCCGCGCGCTGGTGCCGTCGGGTGCCTCCACCGGCTCCCGGGAAGCCCTCGAACTGCGTGATGGGGACAAGGCCCGCTATCTGGGCAAAGGGGTTTTAAAGGCGGTAGCCAATATCAATGGTCCCATCAAAGAGGCACTGATGGGGATGGAGGTGATCGATCAGGCGGCCGTGGATCAGTGCATGCTCGATCTGGATGGCACCGAAAACAAATCCAAGCTGGGTGCGAACGCCCTGCTTGGGGTATCCCTGGCGGCAGCTCACAGCGCTGCCCAGGAGAGGGCCCTGCCACTCTATCGTTCATTGGCCTCCGGTCCCTACCGGCTGCCTGTGCCGATGATGAATATCATCAATGGCGGGGCGCATGCGGATAACAGCGTCGATCTGCAGGAGTTTATGATCCTGCCGGTGGGTGCCGGATCCATTCGTGAGGCGGTCCGATATGGTGCCGAGGTCTTCCATGCCCTGCAGAGCGTATTGAAAAAACGCGGTCTGGCTACCGCGGTGGGTGACGAGGGGGGCTTCGCCCCCAACCTGCCTTCTAACGAGGCCGCGATCGAGGTCATCCTGGAGGCTATCGGCAATGCAGGCTTCAGCGCCGGTAAGGATATCTATCTCGGCCTGGATGTGGCCAGCTCAGAATTCTATGCGGATGGGGTCTACAACCTGGCCTCCGAGGGCCGCAAGTTTTCCGCAGACGAGTTTGCCGACTATCTCTCTGCCTGGGTCGATCAGTACCCGATCATCACCATCGAGGACGGCATGGATGAGGGCGACTGGGAGGGTTGGAAACTGTTGACCGAAAAGCTCGGGCAGCGGGTACAGCTGGTGGGTGACGACCTGTTTGTCACCAACACCAAGATTCTGCAGCGTGGTATCGATGAGAATGTGGCCAACTCCATCCTCATCAAGGTCAACCAGATCGGTACACTGACTGAAACCCTGGCGGCGATCGATATGGCGGCTGCTGCCGGTTATAGCTCGGTGGTGTCCCATCGCTCCGGAGAGACCGAGGATACCACCATTGCGGATCTGGTGGTGGCCACAGGTACCGGCCAGATCAAGACCGGCTCGCTTTCCCGTTCGGATCGGGTGGCCAAGTACAATCAGCTGATGCGCATCGAGGATCAGCTGGGCGGGGATGCCGTCTATGCGGGTAAGGATGCATTTCCCGTGTCGGTGGACTGATCCCGGTGTCAACAGGCCCTAGCCCGTGCGAGTGGTGATAGCCATACTGGTCGGACTGCTGCTTTTTTTGCAGTACCGCCTGTGGGTGGGCGAGGGGAGCCTGGCTGAGGTCAACAATCTGAAACAGGAGATCAGCCAACTGCAGAAGGAGTTGGTGGGGTTGCGGGAACGCAACCGCGCCCTGCAGGCGGAGGTGGAGGACCTGCGCAGCGGTCAGACCGCCATCGAAGAGCGGGCCCGCAGCGAGCTCGGTATGATCAAGGAGGGGGAGACCTTCTATCAGGTCATCGCACCGAGCGATGAGAAAGGGGATGAGTAGCAGGGTGCGATGCTGGGCTGTAGTCCCGGCAGCGGGTGTGGGACATCGCATGGGTGCCGCGATCCCCAAACAGTACCTGGACCTGGCGGGTAGACGGGTTATCGATCATAGCCTGGAGAGGCTGCTGAGCCATCCCCGCATCGAAGGGGTCTACCTGGCGCTCTCCCCTGAGGATGAACTGTGGCGGGGGTGCGACTTCGCCGATGATCCGAGAATCGTCAGGGTCGAGGGCGGAGAGGAGCGCTGCCACTCGGTACTGAATGCCCTGGCAGCGCTACGGCAACAGGCCACCGATGATGATTGGGTGCTGGTACACGATGCGGCGCGCCCCTGTCTCTCCCGAATCGATCTTGATCGTTTGATCGATACCTTGATGAAGCACCCTGTGGGTGGCCTGTTAGGCGTACCGGTCCGCGATACCCTGAAAGCGGTGGACAGCGACGGCGGTGTGGCACACACCGTCCCCCGGGAAGGCCTCTGGCATGCCTTGACCCCACAGATGTTTCGCCTTGGCCCGCTCTACCAGGCCCTTGCAAGTGCCATCACCAAAGAGGCATTGGTGACCGATGACGCCAGTGCAATGGAACTGGCTGGCCATCGTCCATTGATGGTGGAGGGGGATGCAAGCAATATCAAGATCACCCGCCCGGAGGATCTACAATTGGCGGCGGATTATCTTTCCCGTTGTGAATGATCTTGCAAAGCGATAATCGCGAATATAGAAGGCTCACGTACCCATGCTCCAGCGTGGGTACGAGAAAATAAATTTGCGTTTATTAGCGTTAATTTGCGGACTAACTTCTTCTTTTCTAAATCGCCAACAGCTCCCGCAACTCGCGTATCTGTTCCTTGGCGTTGTCGATGATGCCGATGGAGTGCCTCGGGGTCAGTTTGCCCAGGGCCAGTTTGTGGAATGCGGGCACCAGATCGAGCCGGGGAAGGGTATGCATCAATGGGGTGCCGATATGGGCGTGCAGCTGGGCGATCACCACCAGGTCCACATAGTCGGGTTCATGGCTGATATCCTCCATCCAATCCTCCGCATGCAGGGCCGCCTGGACGAAGTAGTCGGGAAACTCCCACTTGCGTAACACCATGGCACCCACTTCCGCCTTCAACCGGTCAATCACCTGGTCGAGCAGTTCTGGATTCTCCGCCAGCTCGGGTCTACTGGTGGCCGCGCCGAGAATGGCGAGTGCGCCAATATCGTGGAGTAAACCGCACAGAAGGGCCTGATCGGGTTCCAGACCGGGCGTGACAATTGCCAGCTCGTGGCAGATGGGGGCCACGTAGCTGAGGTGCTTCCAGATATCGAGCATGCGCTTTTTCAACGCCTTGGAACGGCTGTTGAAGAGCTTACCCAGGGCGAAGCTGATGACCAGGTTGTGGGTGACCGAGCGACCCAGGCGGGTAACCGCGTCTGGGAGATTGTCGATCGGATGCTTCCCCCGGTAAGCGGCGCTGTTGACCACGTTGATCATACGCGCAGCGACCGTGGGGTCCGCCTGTACCACATGGGCGATATCTTCACTGCCGGTATTGTTGTCATTGATCACCCGTGCGATGCGCATGGTGATATCCGGCATGCTTGGCAGTTCCAGGGTATCGTTTTTGATCGCCTCGTAGAACTCCCAGTAGAGTGTATCTACCTGCTCTTCCGAATCCTTCAGCTCTATGGTCTGGTTGGTGCGGGTGTTGGCAATCGGGGGAAGACGCTTGATCGCGTTATAGAGCTCCCTGGGGACACACAACAGGTCCACCGCACTGACGCTGGTTATGTGATCCTGATTCGGAGACTGCTCCGCCAGGGGTGTGAGACTGCATGGCTGATCGGCCTGGCAGGTGGTCCGTTCACCCGCTTCTGAAACTATCTCCACTTGACCCTGCAGCAGATAGTAGACCTGCTCGGTCTGTTCACCAACAGTGGCTATTCCGCCCCCGGCATTTTGATGCTCCACATGGGTTTCGGATAACACATAGTCCAATACTCGCTTGGGCAGGTTTCTGAGTAGAGGTATCCTTTTGACACTGCTGCTGGTGACTGCGCTTACTCTTTGAATCATGTTCTTGTTGCTCAGTGTGGGGTTCCATTAATTGTACTGGCGGTATCAGGCCCTAGATCATATTATCGACCCGAGTGGTTGACTCTTTAAAAGAATGGTGACTCCCATGCGTATAGGACAGGGCTATGACGCCCACCGTTTTGAACCCGGCAAACGTCTGGTGCTAGGGGGTGTCGCAGTGCCCCATGATCAGGGTTTGAAGGCCCATTCGGACGGGGATGTTGTGATTCACGCCCTGTGCGATGCCCTGCTTGGTGCGGCCGGTCTTGGGGATATCGGCAGGCATTTCCCGGATGATGACGCCTCCTATGCGGGGATCGACAGCAGGGTGTTGCTACGCCGGGTGATGCAGCTGCTCCATAGCAGTGGCTTGCAGGTGTCCAATACGGATCTGACCATTATTGCCCAGCGCCCAAAACTGGCCCCCTATATCGCTGCCATGCGTGACTGCCTGGCCGAAGATCTGGGGCTGGAGGCGCAGCGAGTCAACATAAAGGCGACCACCACCGAAGGCATGGGCTTCACCGGGCGCGAAGAAGGGATTGCCGCCCTGGCGGCCGTGTTGCTGGAGGGGCCTGGGCTTGACGACTGATACTCCCTGGCAACCCCTGGAAAGCATGCCGCGTGTCTGCGGTGACACGCCGGGGAGCGGGGTGATCCGCGCATTCCCCGAGGATTTTCAGGTCGATGAGGTGTTGGGTTTCGAAGCGGACGGTGATGGTGAACATCTGCTGTTGCATATCAAAAAGCGCCAGACCAATACCCACTGGCTGGCCGGCCAGCTGGCCGGGTTGGCGGGCATCCCGACCAAGGATGTCAGTTATGCGGGCATGAAAGACCGGCATGCGGTGACCACCCAGTGGTTCTCCCTGCGCATGGCGGGACGGCCCGAGCCGGATTGGGGTCAGCTGGACAACGACCTTATTCAGGTCCTGCAGGTGCAGCGGCACCGGCGCAAGCTGCGTCGCGGTGCCCTGCGGGGGAATCGATTTCAAATCCGTATTCGGGATCTGAGCGCTGACAGGACGGAACTGGAACAGGGTCTTATCCAATTGCGGGATTCAGGGATGCCCAACTATTTCGGTGAACAGCGCTTCGGCCATGACTACCAGAACCTTGCCTTGGCGGAGCAACTCTTCTCCCAACCCCGGTCGTCCATGAAGCGGCAGCTGCGCGGACTGGTGATATCCGCGGTGCGGTCCCAACTCTTCAATCAGGTCCTGGCAGAGCGTATCCGGCAGGGGAACTGGAATCAGCCGTTAGCGGGGGATTACTTCAACCTGGATGGCAGTCGCTCGGGGTTTGCCCATGACCAGGCAGAGAATGCCGAGCTTTCGCGACGCTGTGGATTGCAGGATATCCATCCCAGCGGACCTCTTTGGGGGCGGGGGCTCCCCCTGGTCAACGGCCTGGCCGGTGAACTGGAAGCCAGGGTGCTTTCCGGATTCGAGAGCTGGCGCAATGGCCTCGAGCATGTAGGCCTGGAGCAGGAGCGCAGACCGCTACGGGTGCGCCTGCAGGATCTCATATGGGGTTTTCCCGAGGATGGCTGCCTTGAAGTGAGATTTTTTCTGCCTGCAGGCTGTTTCGCTACCGCACTGTTGAGAGAAATCATCGAGTATTGAGCAATTTGCAGCCTTGGACTAGTCGAAGCGGCGGCTTGAATACCCTGAAGAATGGGGGTGGTAAATGAGTCCTGTCTGGATAGGATTTAAGCATATGCCCGACGCTTTTCCCCACGGGTGAGGATGCAGGATTATGATAGTCGCCAATAGTGTCACACCTCTGCCGTTTCCTGGCGAGGCAGATCAATGAATGGTTCGCTGCGCCAACTCTGCTGTACCGTGCAGAGGAATTGCCATATCTCCGATGCACGCCATGGCGCCGACTATGGCCTCTGCACCTACCTGTTGAAGATGCGCGAGTATTACCGCTGGGAGAACGGTCTCGACTACGGGGTTGCCCTGACCAACGAGTCCGTGGGCGAGTGGCTGACTGAACGGGAGAGACTCTGGGACTCCCTCAGCGATGACGACTTCGCACCCCTGCCTTTCGAGGGGGATTCCATCGATCCCTTCGATGTGGATAGGGTCAATCAACTCCTCGACCCCTACGGCCTGGTCTACAGCGCCGGTTATGGGTTGAAGGGCAAGCCCCTCTTTTTTCTTGGTCACCTGGAGCGCCGGGAGGAGCCGGGTGGCGCCTCGGTCTGGGTTGCCGGGCGCGAGCTGGCGCGGGATCTGATGGCCCCGGCGGCGATGAGTCAAGGGGATCGAATCTATATCCGCCGCGAGTCGTTCCGGCGCCTGCTGTGGGAGCGACTGGAAAACTGGCGCTGGCACCGCCCGGACAACGCCATGGGCCGAGCCTTCAACTACTACGATTTCGAGGAAAATCTTGAACAGGCCCTCGATGAGATGGTGGAGAAGGAGCTGGATGTGGTGCTGCTCCACGAGCAGGGGGAGTATCAGGCGGGCAGGGTGCTGGGGGAGAACTGGAACCGGATGCTCTCCGATCTCGGTCATTCGCCGGCAGAGTTGATGGCGCGTGCGCTGCGTGACCACCTGGCCGACTGCCAGGTGACCCTGCCGAGTCTCATCGAACGGGAGGATCGCGCCTCGATCCACTTCTTTGTTGGCGGCATCACCGGGATGCGTAAAAAACTCTTTCCCGGCCTGATCAGCGCCTATGAGAGTTGGTACAAGCAGGGGGATTGGGAGCCATTGATAACCACTGCCCAGGCGGGCAGGGAACATTGGCAGCGATTGGCGATGGGGTTGCTGAGACTCTACCGTGAACAGCCGGACCGGGCCCGGGTGGAGATCATGTCGCTGCTTGAGGCCAACCCGCTCTAGCGATTAACTGTGACTGAAGCTGGTCTCCTCGGGTGAGCCGGTGTTGTCGATGACCACCCGCTTCACCTCGGGCATACGCGACAGGATATAACCCCCCATCATCAGGGCAAGCTGCTCATTGTCGGTCTCCAACGCGGTCAGCAGTTTGCCCGCAACCAGTTGGCAGCGTTGGGTGGCATTAGGATCTCTGACCCAGCTTTGGCCGATCTGCCACCCCCTGTC
Source organism: gamma proteobacterium symbiont of Ctena orbiculata (assembly GCA_003094555.1). Taxonomy (GTDB): domain Bacteria; phylum Pseudomonadota; class Gammaproteobacteria; order Chromatiales; family Chromatiaceae; genus Thiodiazotropha. The sequence continues at coordinate 34,021 of NATW01000124.1, read as the reverse complement.
CATATCCCTGTCCATCTTCTCGAATGATGCCTGCATCGAATCCAGATAACCCTCTGGGATCTCCAGGTTCATTGACCAGTCGTCGATAATCAGATTAAGTTGCATGATACTAGATACTGCTGTAGTGATTTTTTACCGGGTAAACTCTGCATCGTGCAGAGTTTCGACGAGTATGATCAGGCTCCAGTGAGGTAAAATCAAGCGTATGGAAGATCGGGAATTGCTCACTCTGGTCGAACTGGGAGGCTACCCCAACTTCGTGCCCCTCTATCAGCATAACGGCTACCGGGTGGAGATGGTCAACTCGGTACGCAAGGCCCAGGCCTGGCTGAAACGCCACCACCCCGAAGTCGTTGTCGCGGAGTACTACGCCGATCCCCAATTCCGCGATCGCATCAGCAACCTGGAATCACTCCTCGCCACCCTGCAGCGTTATGATCTGGCGGCGAAGGTGATCGTGCTGATCGATAAAAAGTATCTGGAGAATCTGGAAAAAATAAAACAGCGCTACCCCGTGCATGCCGTGTTGACCTTTCCCATCGAGACAATGAGCATGCAGGCAGCTTTGGAGGGTATCCAAGATGTTGGTTGAGATAGAAGGCCTGCTACAACAACCCCAACTGCAGAAGATCGACGAGGTGCTGGCCAAGGCCGAGTTCGTCGATGGCAAACTCACCGCCGGCAAGGCGGCGCAACGGGTGAAAAACAATCAGGAACTGAAGGGCGAACAGAAACAGATGGAACTGCTGATCCGGATCCTCACCAGCGCCATGGGCAACAACCCAACCTTCCGTTCCGCGGTGCTCCCCTACCGCATGGCCGATCCGATCTTCGCCCGCTACCAACCCGGCATGACCTACGGCGACCATGTGGACGACCCGTTGATGGGGCTCAGCGGGCAGCGCTTTCGCAGTGATGTATCGATGACCATATTTCTACGTGAGCCCGAGACCTATCAGGGAGGGGAGTTGGTGGTCCGCACCACCTTCAGTGAAAAGCGGGTGAAACTGAAGGCGGGGAGTGCGGTGATCTATCCCTCATCCAGCCTGCATCACGTGGAGGAAGTGACCGAGGGTGAACGCCTGGTGGCGCTGGCGTGGATTCAGAGCTACGTGCGGGATCCGGCGCGGCGGGAGTTGCTGTATGAATTGGATCTGGCCAGGGAGCATCTGTTGGCGACGGAACCGGAGGCCGAGACTACCGGGTTGGTGGATAAGTCTTATGCCAATTTGTTGCGGATGTGGGGGGATGTGTAACAAGATTATTTTATTATTGAATTGAAGCCCAGCTCGTTGCGGGTACCCGCTTGGACTGGGCATATCGGACAAAAATGCCCGCCACTTGCGTGACGGGCACTTTCATCTGGAGCACAGAATGTTTACAACATCTGCAATGGGAGATCCACTCACTGTCGATCAGGTTTTACGTGGTGGGTTTTCTCTTTCTAAACCAAAAACCGGTGAAACCCAGTGCTGATGCAAACAGCCAGGCGGCGGCGGGGACGGGAACAGGGGGTGCGGCCCGGTCGACTGGGCAATCGCCATAGGTGCAAGCCAATTCAAGATTATAGCTGCCAATATTGTTAAACCCGGCGTCCGAGAGCGCCATGAGGTAAAGCCCGTCTTCAACCAAATCGAGGTTAGCAATTACGGAGCATGAGTTGTACCGGTTGGTGGAACAATTACTATCAAATAGAGCCGGATTCCCAGAGGGGCCCCAAATCTGTAGGCTTGAATCCAAATCATTGGATAACCCATCCACGCTGACGCTGACACCTGAGCCGTTGGCACCCCAGAAACCGAAGATATCGTGATCCCCCGCATGACCGAGGCTATCGTTGACAAGGCTATAATAACCCAGACCGTCCCAGTTGTTTCCCATTGGGTCGGATGGCGGGTAAAGATCCAGGTGCATGGTGTAGCTACCCGCATTGTCCCCCCCGGCATCCGTGACATTGATGTAGTGGGTGCCCGTCATGCTGAGTGACTCGCTCAACTGTGTGCTACAAGCGCTATACCGGTTTACACTGCAATTTGTCGAGTTAACCACAGCTCCCGAAGGATCACGCAACTCTATGCTTGAGTCAAAGTCGTTTGTGTGACCGGCAGCCACTACACGTACCGCATCCCCCGCCTGCGCCTCAAATATGTAACTCCCCGTGCTTGCCGACGCCAACGAGGAATTGATCGTGTGGTCGCCATAGATCACCGGGATGACCCCGAGAACCGAGGCATCCACCGAGTGTTCAATAGTCGATCCAATGCCGGTTTGTGCAACGGCCAAACCTAAGAGTGTCGTGGTCCAAATCGCAATGCCTTTTTTCATATTCATTACTTCAATCTCCTTATTTCCATGTAACTGCAATTTCACGCGATCCTTTAATGCGTTTAAGCAGAGAAAATATGAATCCAACTATTACTTTAACAATGCTGTTACTCGACCCGAGATATCCTCTAATAAATATTTAATAACTGGACAATGATTAATTTGCTATCCAGTCAGCTACCTGAAATAGAAAATAATCCTTATGCTGGTGAACACTTTTAGTTATTGTGAAAATCCAGTCTAGCAATGTATATCATCAGGAAATGTAAATTCAATGAGGGAGGTCATGAAATATTGGTTTAGCCAAAACAATCAATACGTGCTTAGTCTGGTTTCTGTTTTATTAAGCGGTGCTTTAATAATCCTATCTGATTTTCGCTAAATTCTCTCGCGGATTTAACTCAGTTTATTTCTTGTTTATTTGATACCCGAATAACTAAACGCCCATCAATAAAAATGCTATCACCTCTGCATTGTTACTTTTGATCACTGCTCATATTATCCACATGATGATGGAAGAGGTTTCTGAAAATTATTTATTCTCAGTATTAGGTGTGTCGATCAAGTCAAGGTGTATACTCAGACAGATATATTTCTCAGAATACGTCCCGTATATTCCTCAACTGTCTCTCTACGGGCCTATCGGAAGAGAAGCTGCCGCATCCATCGCCATGGGACAGGCCTATGCAGCGAAAGGCGCCAGTCCCGCCGTTGTTGAATACCGACATGGCTTGATCTCTTCTGTTGGGAATCCTTCGGTCTGATCCAGTATCGAAGCATCTGGTTCAGAGGACTCCATCAGCACCTGAACAGCAGGCAGAGATCACCAGAATCCCTGTCTGTCGAAGAGCGACTGACCGGATGTGATCTCAGCGAAGCCGGGAATTAGATTTGGGGAGATGAATAGATGAGTGATTCGCTTGCTTTAGTTGACTCCAACCAAAGCAAATCTCTTTCGTCTGGGAAAGCTTAGGCCGACGGATCTATCGCTTAGGGTTCGGGCTGAAAACCTGTTACGTCTCGGACTCAGAATCACTACCCTTCTTATCGGATATAATTCTGGAGTGAATCTCTTCCAACACCGGATTCCACTCTGATTCAAGCACCTCATCGGGATATTCCGGCTCGTCTTGTTCAGGTTCTGCTTCGTGATTGTATTCACCAAACAGATTCATGACTAACATAATCTCACTACCTCATCGCTTGGCTCTGATATTAATTAACCCAAGCTATAGTCATTTACTACCTATCTTCCTTGCGATGATCTCCTGTCTGAATACGTGCAAGAATGGCGCCATGGAAGGCTCGGTTCAGTATATTCAGTTGCTTATGAGAGAAACATCAACTCCAATTCAATCGGTATGTAAGATATATCGACAAAATCACTTATATTTTTAGTTGTTTAGGAACATTTCGATTATTACCCACCCCTTGGCACGCATGCCTGTTTATTAAATGAGGTAATAGGGGAGCTTCACCCATAAAAATCCCCTTTCAATATGAATCAGCACCTTTCTTAACGTGCCCTATCAATGGATGCCAAGACATTGGAATCGCCCTCCCTTTGTAAACCCTGTACAGCCAGTAAAACATAATGCATAAAACAAGAGTGGCGGGAATAGCAACTAGATAAGGCATTTGCTCGATCGTCGAGTCAAGCATCTTGATGATTTTGTCACTGAATGCCAAAGCCGCCCAGACAAGGGAAAAGGATATCCGCCAGATATGACGCGCCAGTCGATGTGTTTGGCTCATGCCTTTCAAAAGAATATTTCGAATGTCGCCAACGGCAAAAATGAGGGCCATAATCGCGTCAAATGTGTAAACACCGGGTTCTCTCACCATTTCCCATTCGGGATTGATCGCCAGGGCAGCAAGCCCAAAAATGACGATATAGCCCAGGGCGAGATATTCCAGAATGCCAATCACGGGTTGATGATTACGAACCGTCAGCCAGGCTGTAAACACGGTATAGAACACTAGTGCAGCGAGAAACACATCTTCGGCTGTCCCCTTCAATACACCGGCAATTCCTCCACTGATCAGCATAATCAGCATGGCGATCGTGAACACCTGACCGGCCTTTTTGTGTTTTGACGAGCCTTTTGGGTAATAGAAGGCGGCAAACGCAGCCAATATAGCCACCGTGCCCGTTGGAAAATGGATTAACCAGACGACGAGTTCTTTCATTTTTAATGCCACCCTGTATTTGTGTTACCAATGCCGCTATATTAATCAATACATTTATTTAATAAATCGCGAAAATATGCATTTGTCATATACAATTACGTATGGATTGGCGATCAGTACAATTTGACTGGAATCTGGCCCGGGCATTCCTGGTGACTGCTGAAGAGGGCTCCCTGTCTGCGGCCGCAAGGGCGTTGGAACTGACGCAGCCAACCTTGAGCCGTCAGGTTGCCGGCCTGGAAGAAGAGCTGGGTGTTGCCTTGTTCGAAAGGGTTGGCAGAGGACTCGAAATCACTCCAAGTGGTGCTGAACTGCTCGAACAGGTACGCGCCATGGGGGATGCTGCGGGAAATCTCAAACTGACTGCGGCTGGCCAATCAATGACCATCGAAGGAAGCATCTGTATCAGTGCCACCGACCTGGTAGCGAACTTTGTCATGCCCGTCCTGGTGCAAAAGCTGAGGCGTCTGTACCCTGATATCTCGGTCGAGCTGATTGTGTCAAATACCATGAGTGATCTAAAACGCCGGGAGGCCGATATTGCGATACGCGCGATGCATCCTGGGGAAGCGGATTTGATTGCACGAAAGATCGGAGACATCAGCGGTCACCTGTACGCATCAGAACAGTATCTTGAGGAGATAGGTGTTCCTCAGTCAACGGAAGATCTTATCGATGCCAATTTTATCTGTGATAAATCTGAGATGGTCACAAACGTCCTGGCAGGATGCGGTATTAAGCTGACTCAACGAAATTTTTCGATAACGTCAGAAAGTGTAATCACACAATGGGAACTGGTAAAACGTGGGCTTGGGATAGCACTATTGCCTGACCAATTGGCGGTTGCAGAACCACAATTTCACAAGGTGCTGCCAGATATACAACCGTTTACAGGGCCGTTATGGCTGGTCGTGCATAAAGAACTGAGGACCAGTCGACGGGTCAGAGTCGTGTTTGATTTCCTGGTGGATGAGCTCTTAGAGTGGTTTCAGAATAAAAAAAATAGATACTTGAATACTGCATCGACTGAATCTTCGTCAGAATGAATTCAGGTCAAATAGAAACGTTCGTCATTCCTGCGTAGGCCGGAATCCAGAATCTGGATGTACAGGGGTATGAGCCAAGAGGCAAACAAACTCAAGCATGAAAAACACGTTTTAATTACAGACTACTGCAAACATCCCCTAAGTTCCTCCAACCCCCGACGAATATGCGTCTTAACCGTACCCAGTGGCATATCGATCTGGTTGGCGAGCTCACTCTGGCTAAGTCCCCTGAAATAGGCCAAGCTGATCACCTGTCGTTGTTTTTCATTCAATTGTTCCAGGCAGGCTTTGAGTCGGGACCCCTCTTCACTGTCTGCAAGTCTATCCAGCGGTAAGGGATCTGTGTCGATCTCCTCCGTGATGTAAGTCCCGTCAGACTCCAACGTCTCCCGGCGATAGCGGCGCAAGTGATCCAGCGCTTGGTTGCGTGCAATCGCCGTCATCCAGGTCATCGGTGCCGCCAAGTGGCTTCGATAGCTATCCGCGTTGTTCCAGATTTTAACGAAGGTTTCCTGCAGACACTCTTCCGCCCATGCCTCTCTCTTCAACATATTCAATACGACGCCATACAGTTTTGGCGCCGCGACTTGATACAGGCGTGCGAAGGCCTTTTGATCATTCAGCCCACAGGCGACGAGGAGTTCTCTGAGTCTTTGATCTCTTTTCTGATTCTTCTCGCCATCTATTACCTTCACGCCTGACATGGCACCCTCCTGGGGATTGATCCTCAGCTATGGGCGCAGCTTAAAATGAAGATCTCTTGCGGAGATCACGCATTTATCACAATTTGGTTCGCATTCCGGTTTGCTGATGGTGTCGGTATTCTGGGGCGCATTGGATTAGTTTTACAGGCCCTAATAAATCGAGGGTTTACGCGCCGGAGGGGTAATGAAAAAAAGGACCATAAAAGCTGTCAGAAAGAGTCCCAGGCTCCAACCAGAGAAAGTATAAATACCGCGCCAGCGAACATTGGCCTTGGAGACGATTTCGAAATTCTCCACATAGATCGTCTCGCAGGCCCCGTTACCCACATCATCACGGCGGGTACTGCTGCCGCGTTTGAAGTTGTTGGAAGGGTTTTCATAACTGGCCAGATGCCCACTGATACGGATATGGTCACCGGGCTCGGCAGACATCAGTTCCTCTTTGACATAGTCGTCATCGACCAGAAGGTGGTTGTTGGAGAGTTGGGTCATGTGGAAGTTGGCCCCGGTCTGCGCGTCGGACCAGTAGGCCCAACAGGTCCAGCTGTCGTTATCGAAGCTCATCTCCTGGTAAACACCGTTACTGACATTGGCGCCCCATATGACACACAGATCCCTCACGTTCAGGAAGTCCTTCCACCTGCTATGATGCCAGATGTCACCGAACGAGTCGGCATCGTGAAAGCTGACTACAACGCCCTCCAGGGTGTAGTCGTAGAGTGGCTTTATCTGGTATCGCTCCCCCTCCGCCTCGATCCAAAATGAAGAGCGAAAGGTGGATTCTTGTACCGGATCGACAAGGCGCTTGATCTCAAAGTGGTCCGGATCGGGAAGACGATCTTTGTAGAGAAGTGAGAGCAACAGCAGGAGAAATGAGATGATCACACCCCATTTGCTGATTGCTTGTAATAGTTGCAGCATATATCTGTTGTCCAATGGTCAATTGATTGCTAAGAGCTGATCAAAACCCTCCCATAACCGGTCTTCTCTGCTGGCTTTTATCCGCCTGTTGACTCTGATTATCGCGTAGCCGAGCCTGAATCTTCTCGATGTGTTGATTGGCGGATTCATACAGAGAGCGCAATTGGTCGTTGTCGGGATGGTTTTCAAACAGGTTCGAAATGTCGGCGATCAATCGATTCCCATAGTCGGCTTGCGCATCGAGGTCCTCATTGCTGAGTCGCCATTGGGCATTTCTCTCCAACAGGCTATCGAGTCGTCCTTGAAACTCTGCCAACCGCTGTACTTCCAACTGTTGCCGGGCAAGGCTTGCCTTTGCATCCGTAATCGCGCCAGTCAGTGACGCTAATTGAGTGTGCCTGGAATCGAGACCGCGCAGATCCTTCAGCAGGGATTCCGCCAAGTTGAAGTCATTGTTTGATGTGGCAGTCTCTATCTGTGTCTTCAAGATCTCTGCAATCTGTGACAGGCCGTTCTTCGCCGATTGGTTTTTCGGGTCGAGTGCCAAGGCTTGATTGAAATGGTAGTGGGCGCTCTCCTGTGGCGGTTTTAAATAGCGGCCCGCAATCAATGCGGAAGTGGCGGTTTGTAGATGTCGGTCGATCTCCCGCTGCTTGGAAGCATCCGCCGTTGCCCGGTTTTGTGCTTCGATACGTTGGTGTGATGTGGTGATTCGTTCCTGCAGTTGTGTGAGTTGTTGCTCCTCTGGCCACAACGCTTTCAGCGCCTCCAGTTGTTGACTGGCTAGATCAAGGGATTGATTCACTATCAATCTCTCCACCTCCAGTACCAAACGCTGCAGAACATTCTGTTCGCCATTTTTCGCGATGATGTTGTCGTTGTCCTGTGTCAGCACTTCCCGATAGAGGGCCAGGGCATTGCCGTCTTCAGGTGTTATCAGTTGACCCTCTTCGAAGAGTCGGTTCGCGTTGGTCAATGTCTCCTGCCAGGGGGTGGTTGCTGCGAGTTTCGGATCTTCAAGAATTGGTTGCTCATTGGTTATGTTTTGAGTTGCTTCGCTTGCCGTGTTGCTATCGATTTGACTGGCAGGCAGGTTGTTGTCGTTGATCCCGGCTGTATTATTCAGGTACCAGGCAATCGTGCCTACCGCTGCAATGGTGCCAACGGCTGCGATGCCGGTCGTCATACGGGATTTAGTGGTTTTGCTTTTTTTCGACTGTTCGGGGACCTCTATAATGCTCGCGTCGCTGTCTGTTGCCGGTGGTTTTTCAGGCCACAGTGCGTTTAGCGGCGTTGCCGATATATCGGGCAGGTCCATCACGCCTTGTAACGCTTGGGCCAAAGTCTCTGCATCGGCTATTCGCTGCTCCGGGTCCTTGGCCAACAGCTGGCGCACGAGCCTTTGCAGTGGTGATGTTGCCCTTGGCAGACTTGGAATTTCCGCCTTCAGGTGTTGTATGGCAACGCTCATCATGCTGTCGCCGCGATAGGGCTGGTAGCCGGTGAGCAATTCGAACAGGGTGACACCCAGGGAGTAGAGGTCGGTGCGGCCATCCAGGGGTCTGCCGGCAATCTGTTCCGGGCTCATATAGGCCGGGGTGCCGAGCATGGCGCCGGTTACCGTCATCTGGGTGAGGGACTCGGTTTGGCGGGCGATACCGAAGTCGGTGAGTACCGCCTGTTGCGGATTGCGGAACAGAATGTTGGCAGGCTTGATGTCACGGTGGATAAAACCACGCTCATGAGCAGCCTGCAGGGCATCTGTCACCTGCAGGATGGTCTGCAGCAGATCTTTCAGCGTAAGCCGCTCGGCCTGGGATCTTAGGTCGCCACCGTTCAGGTATTCCATGGCCATGTAGTAGTGGCCGTCATGTTCTCCGATATCGTAGACAGGGATGATATGGGGATGGTTGAGTTGCGCAATTATCCGTCCCTCCCGTTTGAAGCGTTCGCCGAATTTTGCATCAGCGGTGAGTGCCCCCTTGAGTAGTTTGAGTGCCACACGGCGATTGAGATTTTGTTGAACAGCCAGATAGACATCGGCACTGCCCCCCGATCCAACCTTGCGGATCATGGTGTAACCGGGAATCTGAGTGCCGGAGGTATGAGTGGCCATGCTAAGATGAGGGCATTCTAATAACGGGATGGTGTACGCTTCAAAGCATAGACTATTTTGGCTATGCGACCGACCACAATTAATACCGGAAGTTGTTGCTGTTATACAGCCGGACAAGATCAATAGGGGGCATTATGAAAAAGCGCTGGTTGTTGGCGGGTTTGATATGGTTTATGTCGGCCGAGGCCTGGGCTGATGTGGATTCGAGAATCGACTATGTGGGTGGTATTGCCTTTGGTTATACGAACCTGGAGTTCGATGCCAAGCTCGATTCCTCACCGAGCTTTCAATCCCTGGTGTTGAGCGGGGGTTTGTTGTTCGATAACTATTTCGTGAATCTGAGCTATGCCGACTCGGTGGGCAATACCACGATCTCCGAAGAGGAGGATACCGGTGATGCGGGGCGCAGCGATCTGGATCTGACCCTGGGTTATCGGATCAGCGACCAGTTGAATCTGTTCGTCGGTTATAAGGACAGTGAAACCGATATCGATTTTAAACTCCGTGACGATGGAACCTTACGCAGGGAGTTCTATCGCAAGGACGGTTGGTTCGCCGGCGCTACTTACAATATCCCCCTCAAATCCGCAGGTACTTTGAGTTTCAACCTGGGTTATGTGGATTTGAAAACGGATGATCGGTTCAGGGCGGATGAGGAAGATGATGACGATGACGACGAGCCCGAAGCCACTGAATTCGATGATCTCAGCGGTCGCCACTCGGGGGATGCGGATGGCTGGAGTTATGGGGTCAACTGGCTGGTGCCGGTGAACGACAGGCTCTATATCAATACCACTTTCAAGATCAACGATTACGATCAGGAGATCAGGTTCGAGGGTGAGACATTTTCAGCGGATCAGAAACTCACCTTCTTCAATGTGGGGGTCGTCTATCTGTTTCAATGACTCAATCCCCCATCTCCTTTGCGAGCCAGGCCTTGGCGAGTTTGATGTCTTCAAACAGGGTGGTCTTTGATACCCCCAGGACCTCCCCCGCCTCGTCGTAGGTCAGGCCGCCGAAAAACATCAGCTCAACGGCCTTGGCGCCGCGCTCGTCGAACTCGGCCAATCGCTGCAGGGCATCATCCAGTTCGATGACGCTGTCCTGGTTGTCGTCTCCCACGTAGACCGAACCGTCCAGGGTTGTCTGCTTCAAGCCCCCACCCCGTTTTCCCCTCTGTTTAGCCCGGGCGTGATCCACCAGGATGCGCCGCATGGTCTGTGCGGCTAGGGCAAAGAAGTGTACCCGGTCCTGGGCCTTCGCCTCCGCACCCGCCAGGCGCAGATAGGCCTCGTTGACCAGGGCCGTGGCCTGCAGTGTGTGGTTGGCGCGCTCCCGACGCATGTGGGATGCGGCGAGGCGGCGTAATTCATCATATACCTGGGACAACAGCTGATCATGGGCCCCCTGGTCGCCCTCTCTGACCGCGGCCAGTAGTTGTGTCACCTCTGTTTCGTTATCTGCCATCTATTATCCCTGAAGGCTGCCGGTTGCCTGGATAGTACTCGAGCCGCACCGCTCGGTAAATATTTCACCGAACGATCAGATCGCGAATGGCGCTCTATCCAGTAACAGGTCAATAAACCTGACTTGGACCCCAACAGCCATTGAGGAAATCGTGTCATGAACAAAGTAACCAGTTATCTCTCTTCAGTAACCCTGATCGTTGCCACCACTGCTGTGAGCTCGGCCACCATGGCCCAGGGTAATGTGCAGTTCAATCTGGAGTCACGCGGAGCGGGCGCCGGCTATAACCATACCCGTGTTGACCGGCGTGTCGGTCAACCCAAAAGCATTCTGAAAGGGAGTAAGGCCAACCGGGCCGTGAAAAGCGAACGGCGCCTTAACCGCCGACTGGGTTCGGAGGTTCGCAGCAACATGCGCCATCGCGGTGATGTGGCCCGCCATGCCCGCCACAACGGGCAGATCAAATCGACCCTGAATCGTCAGGCGAGAAAGCCGAAGGCCCGCTTCACAACCTCTCAGCTATCTCCGGAAGTGCGTCGCAACATGGACCGCCGCGGTAACCTGGCCAAGCAGGCACGGGTAAAGAGTGGTCCGGGCAGCACAAGTACGACAAAATCCCGCACAACCAGGGTTAGGTTCAATGACACCAAGCGTACCCGGGGCGCGGGCTACAGTGCCAGTAAACCACGCAACAAAATCACCAAACCCAAGGGCATACTGAAAAACAAAAACGCCCTGAAGACAGTCAAGAAGGGCAGGAAGCTGCGTACCCTGGGCAAGGTGGCCGCGGGTGGGGTGGTGATCGCCGGTGGCACAATGGTGGCCGAGACCGCCCTGGGGGTGGATATCCCCGATGCGGTGGATGCCGCGGAGTGGACCTACGCTACCTTCAAGGATCCCAAGCAGGCGCCGCGACGTTTCAAGAAACTGGGCAGAGACTCCCTGCGCACCGTGAACAAGGCGGGCCGCACCCTGACCAATCCGAAAAAAATGGGCAGGAACCTGGAAAGGGGGGCGAAAAAGGCCGGTAAGTCGATCAAGAAAGCCAGTTGCTCAGTGGGTAAGTTGTTTGGGGCAAAGTGTTGATTGATCACTCTGTATCGAGGCTTAAGAGAGCAGAAGAACCCGTGCAGTACACGGGTTTTTTTGTGTCTTTAAAAAATGCAGTTTTCCATACTCAATACGACAGAGGGTGTCAGATCGGAATATTCTATCTGTCGAATGCGCTTATCAACCTAGAGAATTTTGGGTACTTGGCTCATGTTCCGGGATGCCTGGATTCCGGCATTCGCCGGAATGACGAACACGCTATATGATCCAATTTCAGCAAGATCGGCTTTTTGTTTGTAGAAAGTCAGCGCTAGATAAACCAACAGCAACTGTCATATCTGTTCGTGATTACTCCACTTTAACCAATGCCCTGAGCTGTGCACTCAACTCTATACAAGAGCCCAGGCGATTTTTCGGCTCTTTTATCAGCAACTGATCCAGGATGGCCTGAACCGGTACAAGATCTTCTCCGTCGCAGCTGGTTGCAGGCAGAGGTGGGGCTTGCTTGTTCAATATTTTGTTCGCCACCGCAAAACGATCTGCTGCGGTAAAGGGTTTTTGTGCGGTGAGCAACTCAAACAACAATATACCCAGAGACCAGAGATCAGCCCGGTAATCCACACCCCTGCCGCACCACTGTTCCGGCGACATGTAGCTTGGTGTACCCAGAATCTGGCCAGTGGCGGTCAGTTTGGTATCGGCAAACTTGGCAATACCGAAGTCTATCAGTTTGGTCTGTCCCTGCCGATCGAGCAAGACATTGTTGGACTTGATATCCCGGTGTGCCAGACCTTGAGTGTGCGCCAGGTGTAAAACCTCGCACAGGTCAAGAATGATATTGAGGCCTTGCTCAAAGGGCAGGGGCCCTTGTTTGATCAGTTCATCGAGGCCTTTGCCATCAATGAATTCCATGGCGATGGCGGCGTATTCATCAGTAGTAAAGGACTCAAACATGTGGCTCAGGCCAGGGTGGTCCAGGTTTGACAATATCCTGGCTTCCAGGCTGAAGCGATGTTGTGCCTCATCGGCCTCCACGGTGAAACGGGGAAGCAGCTTCAGCGCAACCTTGTCATATTGCGGATGCTCCGCCAGGTAGACCACCCCCATGCCACCGCGACCCAACTCTTTGAGGATCCGGTATTCGCCCAGAGATTGCGGGAGCTGAATCCGGTTAACGGCCTGCAGGGCCGGCGTGATCAGGGCCGGTGTGATGAAGTCCTGATCACCTTGCTCGAGTTTGTCGTGGGACGCCAGCAAGGCCTCAATTTCCCGGCGTAGTTCCTGGTCCTCCTCACACACCATGTCCAGGTAATCGCGTCGGTGACTGGGGCTTTTATCCGCCAGATGGCGAAAAATAGACTGTATGAATTGCCAACGTTGTTTATCCACAAAGCTATTCCATGTCTCATTCAAGGCTCATTCACCAGTCGTCAGCTTACAGGATCTGCTGGCACGGGGTGAAAAAAAAGGCGGCACAAGGCCGCCAAATGGAGAATGAAATAGTTGTTTAATGGTTTCTGTGTTATCCCCAACTCAGACGGCGCAGTTTGATCACCTTGTTACGCTTGTCGTTGCTGCGCCATTCACCGTTGTGAATGGTGATGAACTCGTAGGTCATGCCCTTGGATTCGTAAAGATTGGGTCCTATCTGGTTGTAGATGACAGGCTTGCCGTTATTTGGGGTCACAATGATTCCGTCGTAGGTATGGCGGATGCTGTTGACCCGATTGCTATAACCCTCCAATTGCCAATCCCCGGTCAGGTCGATCTCCTCGTAGGGGTCGCCGTAAACCCCGCTCTCTCTCTCCTCGGCGCGCCTGTTATAGCGGTCGGAGATCTCCTGGACCTTGGCCAGGACATTCGGGTCGTTGAGGTTACGCTCCAGGTTGGCGGCAATGGTGGAGCATCCGGCGGAAGCGATTGATAAGAGTGTTACAAATACAAGGTTCAGTTTGTTCATGGGTCTTCTCCAGTAGGGTCAGTATTTATTCGTCCCGTCGCTGATTCGAGCGGTTCTACTGGTTAAAGCGAGCTTTAGGGCTGATCTGTTCGGAAAAAAATGAATAAAACAAAAACTCCAGGAATATCAACAATAAGCATAATCGGTTGTCAGGGCTGCTCGCGTATTTCGTGGAGTCTGACCGGGTAGGGAGGAGATGGATGGGTAAAAAATGAGATTTCTCCGAACGATCTCCATTGAACTGGCGCTTTGATCAGTGAGGGTAGCGGTTTCGCTACCGCCAAGATTACAAATTCTTATTGGAGAACAGCCATGAAATCTATCAAATACACCGCCGCCGCCGCTCTTATCCTGGTCTCTTTTTCAGCCCACGCCGGTGACACCGGCAGCGCCTTTAAGGCCCTGTTCAGCGCAATCGCCCAAGTGGCCGCCCAGCAGCAGGCAGATTACGCTGGCAGTCGACAAGGTGGTCGAGAAGAGGCGTACCACGAGGCTGGATATCAACAGACGGGATACTACGAAGAACAGCCGGTTATCTATAATATCAGCGGGAGTTGGGGCATGCGCAGTGGTAAGGTCAACCGCTTCCAGAAATCCTACGACGGTTACTATGTAATTCCTGTAGGAAGGGGTAAAGGGGTGCACTATGTGGAGATCGGTGAAAACCTCTATCAGGACGCGAACAGCTCGGGTACCTACGAAGTCGTCGATCGGGACTACATGATTTGGCGCAGCAACGACAAACGAAACCATGTGATTGAGCTGTTTCGCCAATGATGTGGGGGAACCACTTTATCGTCCGCCTGTCACAAGCGCCAGGTAATCCAGGGCCTGTCAACAGGCCCTGGTCCTGTCTGGTTATTTTCATAACAACAATGTGAGGAGTTTTTGATGAAGAGAATAGTCTCGAGCGTATGGCTGATGCTGATCCTGTTGCTGCCAATCTCCCAGGCCTGGGCGGATGAATTTCAGGCGACCATCGATCTCTTCAGTCAGGCGGGTGAAAGCAGCCGCTTCTTCGATACCGCCTATGGATACGCGGTGTTTCCCGATGTGGGTAAGGGTGGTCTGATTGTGGGTGGCGCCTATGGCACAGGCAGGGTCTATGCCCAGGGGACTCACACGGGGGATGTAAAGATGACCCAGCTTACCCTTGGATTGCAATTGGGGGGGCAGACATTCAGCCAGATTATCTTTTTCCAGGATCAGCGCGCCTTTAATGAGTTCATCGGCAGCAACTTCGAGTTCGGCGCCCAGGCCACGGCAGTGGCGATTACCGCAGGCGCTTCCGCCACGGCGACCACCACCGGCAGTTCCGCGGGGACCAGCGGTGGTCAACATGATGCAGACAACGTTGGCCGGTATTACAAAGGTATGGCTGTTTTCACCATAGCCAAGGGAGGGCTGATGGTGGAGGCCTCACTTGGCGGCCAGAAGTTCGAGTACACCCCGAAATGACAATAGCTGTCTTTTTAGCTGGATTCGGCAGGTCGTTTCAGTGAGTTGCTGCGGTAGCCCCGTACCCTGCAAGCGTAGGTACAGGGTAGGGTGCTACCACAGGGGAGCAGTTTTACTGAACCGGTAAGGGATCAGTAACCACCCTTGCGCTTGGTCTCAGGCAGACCGGCAACCTTGCTCGCCTGCTTCGCCGGGCCCTTGGGAAAGTGAATATAGAGGGATTTTGCATCCACTTTGCCCTCGTCGGTCCAGGCTCCCTTGAAATGTTTGACCATGTGGCGTTCATTGGGTTGGTTGCCACCGTTATTGAAATACTCGTCGCGCAGGTAGTTGATGATCTCCCAGGCCTTTTCGCTCAGCTCGAGACCCTCGCTCGCGGCGATGGCCTTGGCCACATCCTCACTCCAGTCAGTGTGATCGGCCAGGTAGCCGTTGGCGTCGGCCTCGATGGTTTTACCGTTTACTTCATATGCCATTGATCTCTCCTTTCAAACAGATACAACAAGCGGGGTCAGTGCCCGTCTAGATAGGGGTTAATGTATTTCCTGGCGCAGTATCTTATACAGTCTTGTGTGGAACAAACAAGCCAAAACCGCGATTGCGGTGAGGTCCGATACCATACTCCTGCAGGGTGACCGCATCCTCCAGCGACATGCCTGAGACCATCAGGCTGCGGGTCGTGGCAGGTGTTTGGGGTGTGGTGAAGGAGGCGCCTTTACCGCACAACACTTTCTTAAACCTCAGGTTGAGTGAGCGCAAGGATTCCACCGCGGACTGCATGAAATCGTCCTCACTCTGATCCGCTTCGCAGATGAGATGGCGACAGTAGAGGGTTGTGGTCATGGCGAGAAACCGGCTATGGGCAGCCCCGATCTCCATCCTGTTGCCGTCGATCTGCAGGGTTTTGCCGGAGAGTTCGGCGGCATCCTCGAGCCGCTGTTTTGGCAAGCGCAGGATCAGGGGGGTGCGACGGGAGAGATAGAGGGTCTCTGAGGCTTGGCTGGGCCGTTCCCAGCCGTTCCCGGAATCGGCGCCATATACCAGATGGAGTCCGGCCTGGGGCTCTTCGGCAAACCAGGGCAGCGCTTGATGTATCGCGTCGGAGAGGGGCCAGGCATGGTCGACGGGTAGGGTGGGACAGTTGATCTTGAAGATCAGGTCAACCACATTATCGGGCACCACAAACTGTGCCTCATCCGTATCTTCCTGCCAGAACATCGCATTCATTCAATGCACCTCGTCGGCTGGGATTTTCCCCCGCAGGGCATCCCGATCGAACCACCAGTCGTCCTCGACGATGACCTCGAGTACTTTGGCCAGCCTGGGTAGAAACTTGCCCGGATCGTCCAGCTCCATGCGTTCCACCCAGAAATCGAAAATCTCCTGCTCCTCCACCTGACTGTGGCGCCTGGCGACCTGGCCCAGTAGCTGGTTGGTAAAGAATTTGAGATCCTCACGCTCCTCTCCCTGGGCACGGATATCCACCACATAGCAGGCCGTCGCAGCGGCCACTGCGGCCCCATCCGAGTTGTCGGGGGTCTCGTCGATGAGATGCTGCAGGATGGCCACACTCAGTTCAGGATCGATGGGGAAGGTGACACCCAGCCAAATACCATGAGCCAGCGCCTTTACCGCGTCCGCTCGTTCGGATTGGTATAGGATGTCACAGGCCTCCACGGCCCTCAGCCACAGCTCCTGGTCGAGGGCCTGCTCCAGCACACCCTTGGCAATCTCCCAGGCCTCCTGCTGCCTGTCCAGGTCGAGCAGGATATAGGCGGATTCAAGTTGCAGTTCGAATCGCTTGTCGTGGGAGGCGTCCTCAGGCAGGGCAGACAAGGCCTCACATTTTTCATCGAGTTTTAGCTGCAGCAGCTTGCTCGACTTTATGGCGTCTTCCGAACTGTCGTTGTCACCGATAAAGGCTTCAGATTCTAGGTACTTCACAATGGTATTCCCGGTTGCTACTGGGGTCTGTCAACAGCCCCTAGGTGAAAGTCGCTTCGAGGCGGTCTTCCCAGTTGTCGGGGGTGTCGCTGAAGGGGGGTTTGACATCGATGCGAAAGAACATCTCGGTCTTTGAACGCTCTTTCACCACCTCCAGCAGTCTGTCGAAGTTGTCGACCTCTGGGTGTTGCATCATTAACTCACTCAAATACAGCATCTTTGATTTAATCCATGTGGTCTGGCGACTGCCGCGGCAAAATCGCAGTAAAATACTCGGTTATTCATATTGAACCGCATGTGCGATGTATGATCAAGGGTCTTTTACCCAAGTTTATCGGTAAAACCTACCCTGGTGAAAGTAAGGGACTATATTGAATATTAGAAATGAATTATGGACTTTAAGTTGTTGTATATAAAAATAAACTTTGTTCATTTTTGAGCCTTTTTACCCCGATTTTCGTGAAAATATATCCCAAATGGGATAGTCATAAATATCCCTTTCCCCCCCATCGGAAGGATATTGGTCAGCATTAGACATCCCTAAAATTCGCACCAGTAGAAACAGGCCGGTTGCCTGTAACGGTTTCGGATTGCAGGTCGGTGGCCGGTTTTTTCTGTCAGGGTGTTTGGCGCAGCTAAAACATCAGGCGAAGAATCAGCAGAAGACCTGAAAGAAAACGACCATTGGGAGAAAGAGTGATGGCAAAACAGATGCATGATACCCCCATGCTTGACCAGCTGGAGAGCGGCCCCTGGCCCTCGTTTGTCACCGGCCTCAAGCGCCTCGCCAAAGATAACGACATGATGGTTGACCTGCTGGGTCAGCTGGAGACCTCATACGAGACACGCAAGGGTTACTGGAAGGGCGGTACAGTTGGCGTGCTCGGTTATGGTGGCGGTATCATCCCCCGCTTTACCGAACTCAAGAATGACGACGGAGAGGCCCTGTTCCCCGCGGCGGCCGAGTTCCACACGCTTCGCGTCATGCCCCCTCCAGGCATGCACTATGACACCAACACCATTCGCAAATTCTGCGACATCTGGGAGAAGTATGGCTCCGGCCTGATCGCCTTCCACGGCCAGTCCGGCGACATCATGTTCCAGGGCTGTTCCACCGACAATGTCCAGCCCGCTTTCGATGAGATCAACGAGATGGGCTTCGATCTCGGTGGCGCCGGTCCCGCAGTGCGTACCGGTATGTCCTGTGTTGGTGCAGCTCGCTGCGAGAACTCCTGCTTCGACGAGGGCCGTACCATGCGCATGCTGGTCAACAACGCCCTCGACGACATGCATCGTCCCGCACTGCCCTACAAATTCAAGTATAAGGTTTCAGGTTGCCCCAACGACTGCATGAACTCCGTGCAGCGTGCCGACCTGGCTACCATCGGTACCTGGCGCGACGACATGAAGGTCGACCAGGATGAGGTCAAGAAGTTCGTGACCGAGAAAGGCCGTAAGTATGTTATCGACAATGTCATCACCCGTTGCCCGACCCAGGCCCTGTCGCTGAACGACGATGATACCCTGGCGGTGGACAACCCCTCCTGTGTCCGTTGCATGCACTGCATCAACGTCATGAACAAGGCGCTCTCTCCCGGCGACGACAAGGGTATCACCCTGCTCTGCGGCGGTAAGCGTACTCTCAAGATCGGTGATCTGATGGGTACAGTGATCGTGCCTTTCCACAAGCTGGAGACCGACGACGACTTCGAATGGCTGGAAGAGCTGGCGACCGAGATCCTCGACTTCTTTGCCGAGAACGCCCTCGAGCACGAGCGTACCGGTGAGATGATCGAGCGTATCGGTCTGGTCAACTTCCTGGAAGGTGTCGGCCTCGAGATCGATCCCAACATGATCGAGCGTCCGCGAATGAATCCCTATGTCCGTATGGATGGATGGGAGGAAGAGGCAGCCAAGTGGGCTGAGCAAAAGGCGGCTCAATAATCCATTCCGCTGCTGACTGATAGCAAATTGTAAGGGGGGCAACGGGTTCGCCCGATTGCCCCTTAAAACGAATCAATTACCCTATTTTTTTGGAGGTAGGTATGTCGGAAGTTCGTATGCCGATTGAGAGTGGCGTCCCGGAGATGGAGCCCTACTTACACCCCGTGTTGAAGAAAAACTACGGCCAGTGGGCTTATCATGAGCGCCCGCGTCCCGGCGTGCTGGTGCATGTCGCCAAGAGCGGTGACAGTGTCTGGACCGTGCGTGCCGGTACCCAGCGCCAGATGGATGTCTATACCATCCGCAAGCTGATGGATATCGCCGACGAATTTGCCGAAGGCTATGTCCGCTTCACCATTCGCTCAAATATCGAGTATATGGTCAGCGATGAGTCCAAGGTTCAACCGCTGATCGACAAGCTGGAATCAGAAGGCTTTCCCATCGGCGGTACCGGTCCTTCGGTCTCCATGATCTCCCATACTCAAGGTTGGCTGCATTGTGATATCCCCGGTACCGACGCCTCTGGTGCGGTGAAGGCCCTGATGGATGATCTCTACGATGAGTTCACCAAGGAAGAGATGCCCAACCGGGTGCGCATTACCACCTCCTGCTGCCAGATCAACTGTGGCGGCCAGGGTGATATCGCGATCAATATCCAGCACACCAAGCCACCGAAGATCGACCATACCCAGGTCGCCAATGTCTGTGAGCGTCCTTCGGTTGTGGCGCGCTGCCCGGTGGCCGCTATCCGTCCTGCGATGGTCAACGGCAAACCCTCGTTGGAAGTGGACGAGAAGAAGTGCATCTGCTGCGGTGCCTGCTTCCCACCTTGTCCGCCGATGCAGATCAATGATCCGGAGCACTCCAAGTTCGCTATCTGGGTAGGTGGAAAGAACTCCAATGCCCGTTCCAAGCCGACCTTCCACAAGCTGGTTGCCGCCGGTGTGCCGAACAATCCGCCCCGTTGGCCGGAGGTTTCCACCGTCGTCAAACAGATTCTCGGCGCCTACAAAGAGGATGCCAAGGATTGGGAGCGTATCGGTGAGTGGGCTGAGCGTATCGGTTGGCCGAAATTCTTCGAGAAGACCGGTCTGCCGTTCACCAAGTATCACATCGATAACTGGCGTGGCAGTCGTAACAACCTGAATGCCTCTGCGCATATCCGTTTCTAATTCGGTAATAACAGGAAGGTCTACTGATGAAATTCGCGATTCAGGTTAATGAGGGTCCCTATCAGCATCAAGCCACGGACTCCGCATACCAGTTCACCAAGGCTGCATTGGAAGCTGGACACGAGATCATGCGTGTCTTCTTCTATCACGACGGTGTCAACAATGGCACCAATCTGACCACGCCTCCACAGGACGATCGTAATATCGTCAAGCGTTGGTCCGAACTGGGTAAACAACACGATCTCGATCTGGTGGTCTGCGTAGCAGCCGCCCAGCGACGGGGTATCGTCGACGAGGGTGAGATGCAGCGCAACGGCAAGGATGCGCAGAACATCGCTGAAGGATTTCGCATCTCCGGTCTCGGTCAGTTGGTCGAGGCAGGCATCCAGTCGGAACGTCTTATGGTATTCGGTGATTGAGCATAGGGGTTGATGATGTCTGAAGATATTAAAAAATTCATGTACCTCAACCGTCGGGCCCCCTACGGCACCATCTACGCCTGGGAGTCTCTGGAGGTTGTATTGATCGGCGCTGCGTTCGACCAGGATGTCAGTCTGGCTTTTCTGGATGACGGTGTCTATCAGTTGGTCAAAGGGCAGGATACAGCCGGGGTGGATATGAAGAACTTCTCGCCCACCTATCAGGCGCTTGGTGATTACGATGTTACCAAACTGTATGTAGAGAAAGAGTCACTGGAGGAGCGGGGGCTGACCTTGGAAGACCTGATGCCTCTCACCTACGAGGATGAGGATGACGACTGGGCAGAGAAGGACTCTATCCGTGTGGTCAGTCGTGCGGAAATGGCGGACATCATGGAAGAACAAGATGTCATGTTCAGCTTCTAAGGCGGAGACGATTTAATGAGTACCCTACATACTGTTAACAAATCACCTTTTGAAAAGTCTTCAATGGATAGCTGTCTGGCCTACGCCAAGGCAGGCAGTTCGGTCCTTATGTACGAAGACGGCATTTATGGTGCGATCAAGGGCACTGACTGTACACAGAAGATTGCCGCCAAAGACGGTGTTAATTTCTATGTGCTGGGCCCCGACCTCAAGGCTCGCGGTGTAAGCGAAGAAAAGGTCGCTGATGGCATTGAAATAGTGGACTACGCCAAGTTTGTCTCTCTCGCTGCCGAGAATGACAAGGTACAGGCTTGGGTCTGATTGTTTTAACTGAATAAATTTCAACTCTATCTGGGAGAGAAAATATGGCTATCGAAGCTAACGGCAAAACCTTCGAAACTGATGAAGAGGGTTACCTCACCAATCTGGCTGATTGGGAACCCGCTGTTGCCGAGGCAATGGCTGCTGAGGATGATCTGCCTCTGACCGACGAGCACTGGGAGATCATCAACTTCCTGCGTGAGTACTATGAAGAGTACCAGATCGCTCCTGCTGTACGTGTTCTGACCAAGGCTGTTGGTAAGAAACTGGGTAAGGACAAAGGTAACTCCAAGTACCTGTATGCACTGTTCCCTTACGGTCCTGGTAAACAGGCCTGCCGCTTCGCCGGCCTGCCCAAGCCTACTGGCTGTATCTAAACAGCTGCAGATGTGGTGGATGGCCTTGGCCATCCACCACTCGCCCGTTCACTATTTGAGGAAAGCAGGATCATGTCATCTGTCTACGCGTTGCTGTTTATCGTAGCGACCTTAGTGCTCGTGCTTGGGCTGGCCAGAAAGATTGTCCAGTATGCCAAGACGCCTGCTCCATTAAAGATTCCCACCACACCGGCGCCTGTGAATCAGACCGGTGTCGTGTTGCGCATGTTTCGCGAAGTTGTGTTTTTTGAGAGCCTTTTCAAGAGCACCAAGTGGACCTGGATATTTTCCTGGATGTTCCACATGGGCCTGTTCCTGGTACTTGCGCGACATGTCCGCTACTTTATCGATCCCGTATGGTTGCCAATTCAGCTGATTCAGCCGTTTGGTAAATATGCGGCCTTTGCCATGCTGGCTGGCCTCGCTGGACTGCTGATCCGAAGAATCTTCGTCGATCGCGTTCGCTATATCTCCGCACCCTCCGACTATCTGTGGTTGCTACTGCTGATCGTGATCGGTATGAGCGGCGCCATGATGACCTTCGTCGTACACACCGATGTGGTCGCTGTTA
Organism: gamma proteobacterium symbiont of Ctena orbiculata; assembly: GCA_003094555.1. GTDB lineage: Bacteria > Pseudomonadota > Gammaproteobacteria > Chromatiales > Chromatiaceae > Thiodiazotropha. Next base: position 11,610 of record NATW01000124.1, on the reverse strand, counting down.
AAAAGTTTTTTACCGGATTCTGGACCTTCAGCGGTGGTGATCTGCCTATGGATCCCATCCTGTTGCTCCATCTGACCCTGGTCGCAGTGCTGATGCTGCTTCTGCCGTTCAGCAAACTGCTGCATATACCAGGTGTCTTTTTCAGCCCGACCCGTAACCAGGTGGACAATCCCCGAGAGAGGCGACACCTGGTGGAGTGGGCGAGAAAACTTGAAGATTCTTAAATTTATCGCTTGGCCGATGAGGGCAACAAATGGCTAAAGCAGCTGAATTCGAAACACCGGAACTGACGGAATTTATCGAGGTTCCAAACCTGGTTGAAGATACCATGAAGCATGTAACCTGCTTCGTGGCCAAGCCTGAGCACAATACCGACTTGGGCTTTCCGGGAGAGAAACTCGAGAACTGGAAAGAGGTCGCCATCGATAAGATGGGTGATCTGCTGAGCCGCTATCGTGGGCTGCAGGTATTCATGGATGCCTGCGTGAAGTGCGGCTCCTGTACCGATAAATGCCACTACTACATCGGCACCAAGGATCCGAAGAACATGCCGGTGGGTCGCCAGGATCTGCTGCGTAAGGTCTATCGCCGCTACTTCACTTTTGCGGGTAAGTACTTTCCTAAGCTGGTGGGCGCCGCCGATCTCACCGACGAGGTGATCGACGAGTGGTACAGCTACTTCCACCAGTGTTCCCAGTGCCGTCGCTGTTCGGTCTTCTGTCCCTACGGCATCGATACCGCCGAGATCTCCATGGCGGCGAGGGAGATCCTCGACTCCATCGGTGTGGGCCAGAAGTACTGCAACGAGATCATCGGCAAGGTGCACAAGATCGGTAACAACCTCGGCCTGCCGGGCCCCGCCATATTGGATACCCTCGAAGGTCTGGAAGAGGATGTCTGGGATGAGGACGAAGTGGCGGTGAAATATCCCCTCGACGTGAAGGGCGCCGACATCCTGCTGGTTACCCCCTCCGCCGACTTCTTCGCCGAGCCCCATGTGGACGGCCTGATCGGTTACGGCAAGGTCTTTCACGAGGCCGGTGTCAGCTGGACCCTGAGCACCAAGGCATCCGAGGCGGGTAACTTCGGTATGTTCATCGGCAGCTACGAGAACATGCGCCGGGTCTCCCTGCGTATCCGTGAGGCGGCCCTGGAGCTGGGCGTTAAACGCATCGTCTTCGGCGAGTGCGGTCACGCCTGGCGTATCGCCTACAGCTTTTTGAATACCCTGGCCGGTCCCTTCGATTTCCTCGATCCCGACTATCCGGTGCCGCAGCATATCTGCGAGTTCACCCTGAATGAGATCGAGAAGGGCACCCTGGAGTTCGACAAGTCGGAGAACGACGAGATGTCGATCACCTTCCACGACTCCTGCAACGTGGCCCGCGCCTCGCGCATGGGCGACAAGCCGGGCGGGCAGTTCGAGATCCCGCGCCAGGTGATCAAGGCAGTGGTCAACAACTACCACGACATGGAGTGGGATACTATCCATGAACGCACTTTTTGCTGTGGTGGTGGCGGCGGTCTGCTGACCGATGATCTGATGGAGGTTCGCGTCAAAGGCGCCAAGCCGCGCATGACGGCTTTCAAGAACGTAATGGAGGAGAAGGGGGTAACCCACCTGGCGGCGATCTGCGCGATCTGTAAGAGCCAGTTCACCAAGGTGTTCCCCTACTACGGGATGGATATGTTCCAGATCGTCAGCGTCCATCAACTGGTAAGCAACGCGATTGTGTTGAACAGGAAGACGCCGCCTGAGGAAGCCCCCGGCTACGGCGAAGACGATGATGACGAATAGTACACGATAACTAGCGCAAACTACGATTCCTACCAAGGGTAGGGTACGACCAAGACAAGTTCCAAGAGGAGACTGAGAATGGCAACTCCTAGCGAAGAGATGAAAAAACCGATTACTTGGCGCCGCTTTGAAGACGGCGAAACCGAATGGGATGATTGGGGTGATAAAATCTTCCTTGAAGATACCTCCTACAAGTGCCCCACTTATATCAATCGTACACCCCCATGCCAGGGCAGCTGCCCGTCTGGTCACGATATCCGTGGTTGGTTGGCAATCGTACGTGAGCAGGAGAAGCCTTCCGAGGGTATGGAATGGGAGCAGTATGCCTTCGAGCGTGCGGTAGAGGCCAATCCCTTTCCTTCCATGATGGGTAGAGTCTGTCCGGCACCTTGTCAGGATGGCTGTAACCGCAACGAGGTAGAAGACTTCGTCGGTATCAACGCGGTGGAACAGTACATCGGCGATACTGCCATCGAGAAGGGTTTCAAGTTCACCCCCGGTACCGATACCGGTAAGAAGGTGGCGGTCATCGGTGGTGGTCCCGCGGGTATGGCGGCTGCCTTCCAGCTACGCAAGATGGGTCATGGGGTGACCGTTTTCGAGAAGGATCCCGAGCTCGGCGGTATGATGCGTTACGGCATTCCCAACTATCGTATCCCCCGCGACAAGCTGCAGGCTGAGATCCAACGCATTCTCGACATGGGTGTCGAGACCCGCACCGGTGTCAAGATTGGTGCCGATGTGCCTGTTGCCGATATCGAGAAAGAGCACGATGCGATTCTCTGGGCCCTCGGTTGCCAGAATGGTCGTGATCTGCCGGTGGATGGCTGGGTCGGTACCCCCAACTGTGTCTCCGGTGTGGCCTTCCTCAAGGCCTTCAACGAAGGCCGCATGAAGGTAACCGCCAAGAATGTTGTCTGTATCGGTGGTGGTGATACTTCTATCGACGTGATCTCTGTGGCCAGACGCCTGGGCACTAACAGCGCAGCCGGTAAACCCGAAGAGGTGGTACTCGATACCAGCATGAACCAGGATGATGCCCTGGCCGATGGGGCAGAGCCTGCCGCCGCCACCCTGACCTCCTTGTTCACCAAGGACAAGATGTTTGCCGCGCAGCACGAGATTCACGATGCCCTGCATGAGGGGTGTGAGATCCTGGACGGTGTGATGCCGCTGGAAGTGATCCTTGGTGACAACGGTCGCGCCACCGGCCTCAGGGTATGTGACTGCACCATGGATGGCATGACCCCGATTCCCACCGAGGGTACAGAACGCGTATTGGAAGCCGATCTCATCGTCTCCGCCATCGGTCAGAGTGCCGATATGGAAGGGCTTGAAGAGATGGCCAACGATAAAAACCTGATGGACGCGGATAAGTTCTATCAGGTACCTGGCAAGGAAGGTCATTTCGTGGCCGGTGATATCATTCGTCCGCATCTGTTGACCACCGCCATCGGCCAGGCCTCAATCGCCTGTGAAAGCATCGATGCCTATCTGAATAAAAAAGATCTGGCGAAACGTCCAAAGGTGGATGTGCACCATTTCGATCTGCTAGACAAGCTGGAAGAGACAGATATGTCGCCGGAAGTTTTCGATAAGAACGAGGATGACCTGCGTGGCACCAACACCGCAAAGTTTGCTGTACACAACTATGAGGATCGCTCATATCACGAGGTGATTCCTGCTGGCGATCTGTACCTGGGGCACTTCTCTTTCACACCGCGTCTGCTGCGTTCGGAGGATGTGCCTACGGCGGATCAGGTGCTGCACCACTTCAAGGAGCGTATGAACGGCTTGAACCAGGAACAGGTTCAAGACGAAGCCAAGCGCTGCATGAGTTGCGGCATGTGTTTCGAGTGCGACAACTGTGTCGTGTTCTGCCCTCAAGATGCGGTATTCCGGGTCAAGAAAACGGAATCGACCACCGGTCGATATGTCGATACCGACTACAACAAGTGTATCGGTTGCCATGTTTGTACCGATGTGTGCCCTACGGGATATATCCAGATGGGGTTAGGAGAATAGGAGCTGAGATGCGTAGTTCTCTCATCAGCAAGCGACTCCTCATTATCCTGCTGGCAGGTCTGTTGTTACCCGCTATGCAGGCCATGGGTGAGAGTCGATATGTGACCGAAAATTCAAAGGCAGCCTCAGTGGACAGCTGTGTCGCTCCCACCGATGTGATGCGTCGCAACCATATGGATTTCCTCCAACATGGTAGGGACGATACGGTCAGGGATGGGATTCGTGGACTGAAATACAGTCTATCCGAGTGTATCGATTGCCACGCCTCCAGGGATTCTAGCGGACAAGGTATATCGGTTACCAGCGAAGGCGAGTTTTGTCAGGCTTGTCATGATTACGTTGCTGTGAGTCCGGCCTGCTTTCAGTGTCATCGTACTACACCCATGGAGAGCGGCAGCGGAAGCTCGCTTGGTTACCATTTGGAGGTGCATACCCATGCCTTGGATATGCAACAGCCTGCTGGCAGACAGAGAGACTGATCATGAGCGATAAAAGTGACCAGCCGAGCGTAGAACGCCGCCAGTTCATCGGCGGTACCTTGGCAGCTGCTGGGGCGTTGACCCTGGCACCCGGTGTAATATTGCACGCTGCAAGCGGCAGTGATGATGCAGATTCGGGTGCAACCGGCAAACATCGCTGGGGGATGCTGATCGATTCCAATAAATGCGCCGAGGGATGCAGTAGCTGTGTCGATGCCTGTAACAGTGAGCACGGCCTGACCGGTCATGACAGGCCTGAGACCGATGCGGTCTGGATTCGTCCGGTCAAACTCAAGGACAAGCAGACCGGCCACGTCAATCGCCTGGTGATGATGTGTCAGCACTGTGAGCATCCTCCCTGTGTCGATGTCTGCCCCACCAATGCATCATTCAAACGCATAGACGGTGTGGTACTGGTCGATCGCCACCGTTGTATCGGTTGTCGCTACTGTATGATGGCCTGTCCCTATAAGGCCCGTTCCTTTGTGCATGAAGCCCTATCGGGTCAATCTGTGAATGCACCGCGGGGTAAGGGATGTGTCGAATCCTGCACCCTTTGCGTGCATAGGATAGATGCCGGTGAGATGCAGACAGCCTGTCAGGAGGCCTGTACCAAGGAGGGGCATGGTGCGATTCTATTTGGTGATATGAAGGATCCGAACAGCGAAATCAGCCGGGTTCTCAAATCCCACAACTCAGTACAGATCCGGGCCGACCTCGAGTTGAACACCGGCGTGCGTTACCTCAACCTGTGATCTGTAGGGAGCTTGGAAACATATGAGTAAGATGTACTACCGCGAGCTCTATTGTGGCTCACCCGTCCGCTTCTGGATGGGACTGACACTGCTTGGCACGTTGATAGCTATCGGTCTGGGTGCTGCCTACTATATGGAACACAATGGTCACTGGGTGACCGGCATGTCCAATCAGATCGTATGGGGATTGCCCCATGTATTTGCGATCTTTCTTATCGTCGCCGCATCGGGGGCGTTGAATGTAGCATCCATAGGTTCGGTCTTCGGTGGCCCTCTGTATAAGCCGTTGGGACGCTTTTCAGGCCTGTTGGCGATCGGATTGCTGGTTGGTGGTTTGATGGTTCTGGTGCTCGATCTTGGTCGGCCGGATCGATTGATCGTTGCCATGACCGAGTACAATTTCAAATCGATCTTTGCCTGGAACGTCATTCTCTATAGCGGATTTATTGCCATTGTCGCGGTCTATCTGTGGACAATGATCGATCGCAGCGTGGCGAAATTCAAACGTCCCCTGGGTTTTGCGGCATTCTTCTGGCGTATCGCACTGACCACCGGTACTGGGTCCATCTTCGGTTTCCTGGTGGCGCGTGAGGCCTACGACGCGGCAATCATGGCGCCGATGTTCGTCATCATGTCGTTTAGCTATGGCCTGGCTTTCTTCATCATTACACTCATTACCGCCTACATGTGGGGTGATAGAGAGATAGGCGATCTGCGCCTGACGAAATTGAAAAATCTGCTTGGTGTGTTTGTTGGGGCGGTTCTCTATTTTGTCCTGGCATATAATCTGACTAATCTCTATATAACACAGCATCACGGTATCGAGCACTTCATCCTGTTGGGTGGGGGTATCTACACGACGATGTTTTGGATTGGACAGATTCTCGTCGGCAGTATTCTTCCTCTCTTTTTGATCTATTCACCTGCTTTTGAAAAGTCCCGTTGGGCAATTGCGGCGGCATCCATAGCCGTGCTTATCGGCGGTTTCTTTCAGATCTATGTCATCGTAATCGGTGGACAGGCCTATCCAATGAATATGTTTCCGGGAAAAGAGGTCATCGAAACGGGCTTCTTCGATGGCCAGGTTGCACACTATGTCCCAACCTTTCCAGAAGCTGCTCTCGGTGTTGCAGGTATGGCGGTATCCCTGGCATTGGTGGCGATTGGTGCACGGGTAATCAAGGTATTCCCCGAAACCCTCGAAGACTGAGCAACACTGCCTATTCACGATTAAAGATCCATCACCGCTCTGCGTTGGTGGATTTTTTGTTTACCAGGTAGGATAGAATTCTTAATACCTGATCCTCATTGATGGTTTCCTGTGTCAGCGATATACCTATCAGCCGCCCATAAATCCTCAGGTAAGACGACCCTGGCCATAGGACTTGCCAGGGTCCTGGTGAAACGCGGTATCGCACTCCAGCCTTTCAAGAAAGGGCCTGACTATATCGATCCCCTGTGGCTCTCCGCTGCCGCGGGCAGGGATTGCTACAACCTCGACTTTTATACTCAGAGCAGAGAGGAGATATCACAAAAATACGCCACCTATATGGATGGCATGGAGATGGCGCTGATTGAGGGAAACAAGGGGCTTTTCGACGGAGTGGACATCGAGGGTTCAAACAGCAATGCGGCCATGGCAGCCTTTCTGGATACACCGGTGGTTCTGGTGATCAACTGTCGTGGCATGACGAGAGGCATCGCCCCCCTGCTGCTGGGCTATCAGGCATTTGATCACAACATCCACATAGCTGGCCTGATCCTGAATCAGGTTGGGGGGGCCAGGCATCAGTCCAAGCTGGTCCAGGTCGTCGAACACTATACGGATATCCCTGTTTTAGGTGCGATTCAGGCAGATAGCCGGCTGCAGATCGACGAGCGACACCTGGGGTTGATTCCAAGCAATGAGAGTGATTTATCAGAACAGATTATTCAGCTGTTGGCAGCTACCGTCGAGCAACAGATCGACATCGAAAAATTAATTGAAATTGCAGGGAATGCCTCGTCACCCCCCGCCAAAACCACAGGTTCTTCGCCCTATTCTCTGCCAAAGAATCCACTTAGAATCGCCATTGCACGGGATCGTGCGTTCGGATTTTACTATCCGGACGATTTGGATATGTTTCGCGCCCTGGGTGTGGAAATAGTAGAAATCGATACCTTGAATGACAAGAAACTGCCTGAAATTGATGGGCTTTTTCTAGGTGGAGGATTCCCGGAAATGGCCATGGAGGCGCTTGAGGCGAATCGATCCATGCGCCATGCAATTGCCGATTATGTGGAGCAGGACGGACCGGTCTACGCAGAGTGTGGTGGTTTGATCTATCTAACCAGGAGCCTTACCTGGGGCGCTAAAAAATGTAGAATGGTCGGAGTGATTCCGGCTGATACCCGGATGCATGAAAAGCCACAGGGTAGAGGGTATGTACGTTTGCGGGATACCGGCAGGGGGCCTTGGCCCCGACTCCCGAATAAAGCATCGAATCCGGTGGTCCATGCCCACGAGTTTCACTATTCATCCCTGGAGTCACTTGAGTGCGATGAGGAAGATTTCGTTTACAGGGTGGAACGCGGCACTGGTATCGATGGCGAATTTGACGGTTATCTCTACAAAAACCTGCTGGCGAGCTATACGCACATGAGAAATGTAGGCGGTAACAACTGGGTTCAGCGTTTTGTGGCGCATGTGGATGGGTTAAAAGGTGACAGATGTTTAAGATAACACCGCGGGCAGCGCAACAGATTCAACAAGCGGCCAAGATGGGTGGCACGGAAGGTATGGCTTTGCGTTTTGCCGCACAAAAGAAAGAGGATGGTACTTTTGACTATCTAATGGGTTTCGATGACGCCAAGGACGATGATATCCAGTTCGATTCCGAAGGGGTCAGTGTGATCATGGAGCCTGAGTTTTTCTCCCTGCTCGATGAGACAACCATGGATTTCACTGAATTGGATGATGGCGAAAGCCAATTCATTTTCATCAACCCAAAAGACAGCAACTACACGCCACCGAAAGAGCCGGTTCAATAGAACTGACGACCTCAGTCCGATGATGCGTGGAATGAATCTCCTGTTCGCCCGCAAAGAACCAGGGATTGCTGTCTGATATGGAGCTGACGAACGAAGATTCGTTGCGCTTGAATGTACTATTGGCAAACAAGCCACAGGCGATACGCATCGACGAATCGAGTATGACTCTGTTTGGTTTGACTGAACAGGGTGAGTCCAGGATCACCCTCAATCCCAATTGTCGTGATGACATCTATCTGCGTAGAGTGCGTGAGGTACTCTCCGGTCATGTGCAGGGTTCTCCAGGTGGTTATCCGGTCTATCTCAAACGCTGGAATCGCATGGGGCAGACCCGGGATGAGAATCTGGAACAGTTGCTGCTGCTGGGTGAGCCGGAGGCAGTGGTGGCCTTTACCTGTGCCAAGGGTATAACCGACGAACTGGCAAGACGTGCCTGGTGGATCAGTCAGGATCCTGACAATGCCCGCCGGATGCTGAATAACCCGCAGATCGCAGCTGGCAGTATGGGACCGGAACTGGCCAGCTTTCTGGTGGAATATCTCCCCTTTGAAACTGAACCGATGGTGATCATAGAGAGCCTGCGCCTGGTATTGCAGCCCGGCCTGATCAGTGAAGAGGAGAAGATCCGCCTATGGAACCGCTGTCAACGCAAGCCGACCTACTATCTTGGCTTTCTTGCCGCCTTGCCCGACGATCTGCCTGTGCGGTCTGCACCAGATACTCTGTCTGATGAGGAGCTGGCAGGATTGCGTCCGTTGTCTGAACAGGATAATCCATTTGCTGTTCAGCTGTTGCGAATTCACTCGTCAGCAGGACAAGGCTTCATTACAACCGCGTTGCAAGTCATGGAGAAACCGGCCAATCAGGATGTGGTCACGACACTGCTTGATGTGATTCGTGACTATCTGCATTCGTTACGCCCAACAGGCGATCCTGATCTGACCCTGGAAGCGCTGCAGGCTGAAGCGGATGGCTTGTCCACTCAGGCCTTTCGGGAGTGTTGTGAAATTGCCGGTCAGCGGGAAGCCGAATTGCGCATACTCTATCTGATGTCCGGTCTTGGGTTTGGAGTTGTCAGACCGGTGTTGTGTAACACGGATGCAATCGGTTCATTGATGCGGAAGAAGTTGACGCCGATATTCGAACCGTTGAAAGGACTCTTCAAGCAATTACATACTGGCTAGCGTTATTTTTTTTCACGCTGTCTGCCTTTATAGGCGGATACCTGTTGTATGAGGGTCTGGTAGGGTAGATTCTCCAACCTTCCATAGACATCAGTGGCACTGTTGATCAATGTAAAGACATCATCGATCAGTTCCGGTATGGGACGATCGGGATGGAGAGCGGAGAAGAGGCCGCGCAATCCGCCCACCTGGAGCCGCATCGCCTTTGCATGGGGTAGAACCCCTTTGTCATCGTTTGACTTCAGGGCAAAGCGGGCCTGTTGACGGAGTGTCTCCAGCAGTTCCAAGCACTGTTGCAGTGCTTCATCGGAAACACAATGTACGCCCTCACGTTCCGCGATACAGAGCTTTTTCGACTGGGAACAACCACAGTGAGAAGAGAGGATGCTTTTTTCATAAGCGCAGATACGCTCATTCATCTCTCGATAGGTTCTGCGGAAAGCATCCTGGTCCATTGTCAGTCCTAGGGCCTATTCAGCTGGACTTTCCAGTGAATCGGTGAATCATGCGTCTCTCTCTCTTATTGGGTTTACCATGATCCAATCTGGGCGACATCGATCGTTCGAGTCGCAATGTATCACTCATTTTTTCACGGCGCTCGATGCTTTCGGCTGTCTCATCATAAAAACCGCGCGCCTCTGCAGCCGGTCTTCTCTTGGTTGCCAACACCCGCACGGTGATATCCCACTCCAAGGCCCCTTTGTGGATGCGCAGTTGCGACCCTGTTTTTATCTCCTTGCCGGGTTTTGTCCGCTGGCCATTGAGATGTACCTTACCACCGTTTATGGCCTCTGAGGCAATCTGGCGAGTCTTGAAAAAGCGCGCAGCCCACAACCACTTATCCAAGCGGACTTTTTGCGGCGTCTTGTCCAGCGGTTGATTCACAGCTCTGATCTACCCAGCAAGTGATCGAGTTGGCCCGACATTTCAAGTGAGGCTAGGTCATCGTAGCCACCTACATGATAGTCATCGATGAATATCTGGGGAACGGTGTGTCGGTTGCTGCGACGCATCATTTCCTGCATCACTTCATGATTGTGGTCAATACGAATCTCCTCAAAAGCCACACCTTTATTTTCCAGCAGATGCTTGGCACGAACGCAATACGGACAGATTGCGGTTGAATACATGACAACATTTGGCATAAAAGGGCGTTCCTCGGCAGCAGATTGTAAGTATAATATATCTAACTAATTGTAAAAGAAGGATAAATAGAAATATTTTTTCTATCCCGTCTATCCTAGCAGGAGAAGAATACGAGTTCCACGCTGAGGTCGATCGAATCTTGTTTCAATCCCTTTAACCATACAGATTTAGCAGGTAAGTATATCTGCAAGAGATGACAATCCTATACTCATATAGGAGCTGTCGGGCAATAGGTCAAATCCGCTGCAATTTACTCCCCAGGATTTCAGGCAAGCCCCCCGGCTGCCACTATTTGGGCAATTACTCAACGTTTATCAGCAGAGATTTTTGTAGCAAGATGGATTCTCAGCAACCATCCCTATATTCCGTAGCCTACAGATAACTGGTAAAAACAACCGATGCGAACAAAAAACGCCAAAACCATCCATTTGAAGGACTATCGTCCTCCTGAATACCTGATTGATGATGTAGAACTGTTTATTGACCTGCTGGATGAGTCAGCCCAGGTCACCAGCCGTTTGCATATTCGGAAAAACCCGGCCAGTGGAGCGTTGAATCCCGCCTTGAAGCTGGATGGTGAAGGGTTGCAGTTGCAGACTGTAGCGCTGGATGATCAGCCTCTCCCTGATGAGGCCTACCAGGTCGATGAGCGGACTCTGAGCGTACCCAATGTACCGGATCGTTTTGTCCTGACTACACAGGTTGTGATCTATCCGCAAAAAAATACCGCCCTTGAAGGGCTCTATCGGTCAGGGGGACTGTATTGCACCCAGTGCGAGGCCGAGGGCTTCAGGCGTATCACCTACTATCTCGATCGCCCGGATGTGATGGCGCGTTTTGCAACCACCATCAGCGCCAGTAAGGCTGATAATCCTGTCATGCTGGCAAATGGAAATTGTGTCGAGGAGAGGGAGCTGGTGGGTGGTCGCCATCTGGTGTGCTGGAAAGATCCCTTTCCCAAGCCCTGCTATCTGTTTGCCATGGTCGCCGGTAATTTGCGCTTTCAGCAGGATAGTTTTACCACCCTCTCTGGCCGGGAGGTCGACCTGCGAATCTACGTGGAGCCGGAGAACATCGATAAATGCGCTCATGCCATGAGCTCATTGAAAAAGGCCATGGCCTGGGATGAAGAGCGCTACGGACGCGAATATGACCTGGATATCTACATGATCGTGGCGGTGAATGATTTCAAC
>NATW01000123.1 GCA_003094555.1 gamma proteobacterium symbiont of Ctena orbiculata | reverse complement strand
CATAGCTGTAGTAGTTTACTTACACTATGATTTTACAATCCGCCCTTGGCCCCACCACCTATCAGTTTGAGGGTTATGCAATGAACCTATATCAACGCTTCTACAAGCATCCGTTCGCCACTTTCTTTGTGCTTATTGCATCGGGTCTTGTTTTCGGCGCAATGACAGTCAATATATTTCGCCTGTTTGCCGCTAACTGGAATTTCATCCTGACCTACGGGTTCATAGCTTTACGGGAAGGCGCACTGATTCAGACAATGGAACTGGTGTTGACCGGGATATTCGCCATGATATTTTTTCTGCTCTTCAAGTTCTGTGAAAAAATATTGATCGATCGTTTGAGTGCCTGCAAAGTTTCCTTCACGCGACAAACTGAATCAGGGAAGAAGTAACTTAACAGCAGTAACAGCGCTCTATCTTTGCAGTATGAGATTGGATTTTGGTTTTGAGACACACATTAGACAATAGCCATGCCCCGGATTTATAGCCGGTTTCTGATGATATTCCACCTCGCCTTCAACAAGTTTGGTACGGCAGGAGCCACACTCACCTGCCCGGCACAGACATTCAACCTCAATACCTCGGGATTCGGCAAACTCCAGCAGGGAATCGCTTGTACCATTCCAGCGAAACTGTTGCCTGCTATCACTGAAGGTAATGGTGATATCCAATCCACTTTCAGTTGAGGAACTCTGTTTCACCTGGCTATTACCACCCATCGGAGAAGATGCAGAATCCCGGCTAGAACCGTGTCCCACACCAAGGAGTGTTTTTCTCCGTCGTGCAAGCAGGGTAATCCCTAGGGAAAAAAGCGCGAGAGCCAATATCGCGGCAATGATGATTAGATCGTTCTCTACCATCGTACTACCTCTTGGGCCTGAATCTGGGTTTCTGCCGATTCTAGTATCTACGAATAAACTTAAGTAACGATGAAGAGGGTTGTGACAAGGATCACGATATAACCAAGGTATACACCAATAGTGGGAAATCAACCGCTAGGGTGAATCCGGCAGGCCAGCAAAGGATGGCTACCACAGGCAATCAGTTTCGGCATGAGGTCATGATGGTGACGACCATCGGGTTGACAACATTTCAGCATAGCCTGTAGTAACAAAATCGAGTCAGACTATTAATATCATTGGAGCCGGCGAGAGGATTCGAACCCCCGACCAGCTGATTACAAATCAGCTGCTCTACCAACTGAGCTACGCCGGCTGGAGAGTGCGAATTCTATGCGTTTCTGTCTCTTCTGGCAAACTTAGCGGCATGCCGTCTCCTGCGCCTCCAGATCAGGAAATTTTCTAAATAGCTCAATCCAACCCGGTTTGGTATCGGAAGCGGGTGTACTATCCTGAAAGTAGAGCCAATATTTGGTTTTTTGGCGGTAACGCGGCTTTACAATCACTTCATAACCGAGGGCTGTGATCTCTTTATTCCTTGCTTCCGCACGCTCCTTGTTACGGAACAAACCGAGGGATATGGCATGCACCAGATCACCGCTGGTAAATCGCCACAAGTCGCTGACACCATCCTTCTCCAGGCGATTTGAGATATCGATCGCATCCCGTCTGGAGGCTTGTGGCGGGATCAATACCCAGAATCCGGCCTGTTGATTACTGGTCTCGGACTGCAGATCCGGCTTCAATCCCAGTGCACGTAGGCTTACTGAGATGATCTCCGCTTCAGAGCGAGTATCCAAAAAACCCACTGTTCGGCAAACTGGTGGCTCAACTTCTGCTGTTTCCCCGGCCGTAGCACCATCAATCACAGGTGCCTCCACCTCGGGTTCGATGGCAATTTCAGCTTCTGCGCTGGAAGCTTCAGGTACAGATGCAGCAACCGACTCGGGCGCCTCCCTCGGCGCTACTGGCTGTTCAACTGCCTGCGTCTCCGTTTGATCCGCATTGGATTGAAGCACTTGGTCAGACTCCGGCTGCTCCATCTCGGTCAGTGGAGCAGTCTCCACCGCGCTTGTATCGGTTTCCATCTCGGCAATCTCTTGGAAGAGATAGAGTTCACCTACATCAGGCAAGGTCTTCTCAACAATGTTTTCTGCCTTCTGAGGATAGATCAAGATAAACATCCCCAGATTCGCTAACAGCAGAATGAAGAAGAGCCATTTCATAGCATTCCTTTAACAGTTGTGTTCATTTCTTGCCCTGTGTCGCTGTTGGAACCTACCCCGGCAGCCCCGCTTGACCTGACTGTATAAGCAGCCCATTTAGAACCAGACAGGGAACGAGCTGATGGGGCAGTTCGAGATAATGGGTCAACATTCCTGCATCACCACCCGTCAAAGTGCATCGGATAGCACCCTTTTCCCGCTGCTGTAGTGCTTGATAGAGCTTCTCCACAGCGGCACACTGCGCCACAACGGCACCTGTAATTATGCCCGATGCCGTGTCGTTGGCGAAGCAATCCCGGATCTCACCGGCTTCGTAGGGAGGAATGTCGGTGTTCTGCCTGAGACATTGGGCAAATACCCGCAATCCCGGCAAAATGATACCGCCAACGTGCCGCCCGTCCCCGTCCATGGCATCGATCGTAGTCGCTGAGCCGCAGTCTACGACAATCTGGGGTAGGGGTGAAAGGGCTCGCGCCGCAAGCAGGGCCAGCCAACGGTCGACCCCCAATTGGTCGGGCTGCTCATATCCATTCGTCACCCCGTGCTCCTGCTGCCTCGTCTCAGCGAATATGGGTGTCAGTTGCCACTGCTGTCGAATCCAGGAGAGCAGTGTCTTGTGGACATTTTCATGGCGTACACTGGCAATATGCACCGCTTCGGGCCTTTCCATGTCAAGCCAGGCCTGTTCAACCGCAATGGTCAGTTGATTGGAATCGACCTGGTGCAGAATGCCGGCGCGCAGCTCGGCCCCGGTTGCCCATTTGATGGCGGAATTACCTATGTCAACGTAGAGTTTGTTCATCTCTTATGCAGTGAATGCCGCAAGCTCACCTCACCGGCGTGAAATGTACGCTCCTTACCGTTACTGCGCAAACGGATAGCTCCATTCGCATCAATCCCCATATGCTCTCCCGTATGTCGTTGAGTATGGCTACGGATAACCACCTCTTCACCCAATAACAGGTCGTGTCGCCGCCACTCATCGATAAATGATTGCAAGCCATCGGCTTGATACTGCCCTATCACATCTCTTAGATGGCGAATCATATTACAGACCAGCTCATTACGCGTTGGCAATGTCAGATTCGGGATTGAATTCAGGTCGACCCAGGGCTGGTCGATGGCCTCACCATGGCTGTCCAACCGGGTGTTCAATCCGACACCGATAACGACCTGTGAGGGACCGCTGGCCTCACCGCTTACTTCCAGTAGCAGACCTGCCAGTTTCTTACCTTGCCATAATATATCGTTCGGCCACTTTAGCCCGGCCTGATCACAATTGAACTGATGCAGCAGGCGCAAAACCCCTATTGCCGAGGCCAAACTGAGACCCGCAATCTGCATCGGCGGATACTCAAAACGCCACAAGATTGAAAGATAGATGTTTCTACCGAAAGGTGAGATCCACTTTCGACCATGCCTTCCCTTTCCGGCCAATTGCTGTTCCGCAAGACATACACTACCTGACTCGGCGCCGCTCGCAGCCTGCTTCATCAACCAGCTGTTGGTGGAGTCTATGCAGGCATGCAGCGTCAATGCAGGTGGCGCTGCAATACCCTCCTCCCGCAACAACTCTAAAATGGCATTCTGGCTGAGGAGATCCAGTGGTTCACGCAACCGATATCCTTTCCCTGTCACCGCATCGATTTCAAGACTGTATTGCTCCTTCACCTGCTTGAGTCGCTTCCAAACCGATGAGCGTGTCACCTCCAACAGGCGTCCCAGCTCCTCGCCTGAATGAAATCGGCCATCCGCCAATCTTTGAATCAAATCATGATGTGGGTACATGGCCTTTCAACCAATTACTAAGACGTTGCTGCTGCAGGCTGCCGGGATGTTGCGGAAGATAGATAGTACATGTGTCAGATGCAGCCGGC
>NATW01000122.1 GCA_003094555.1 gamma proteobacterium symbiont of Ctena orbiculata | reverse complement strand
CAGACTATCTTGAACTGATCGATTGGACAGGGCGTGCCATCCTGGACAACAAACGCGGTTATATACCTGACAACCAACCGCCCATTCTCGAACGGTTACAGATCGACACCAACCATTGGCTCTACATGACCCAGCATTTCGAGAGCCGTTTCAAAGGGTTTGTTGGTATGAGTCACAGGCTCACCGCAGCATGCCGTAGATTGAAGTATCGACGAACGCCAAATCTCAGGGCTGTACGGCTACTGCTTACGTAAATAATACTCACCCACCTAAAACTGACTGCATCAGCGTAAGTTGAGGCACAACCCTGTCTGACACTGTGCAAACACAGCCTAAATATTAGTACTCATCTCCAATCATCAAGCCGTTTCTCGCAAAAAAGCTGAATAACTTAAATATCAGTGACTAGAAGGAGCAGACATCTTGTTCAGTGATGCGTGCAGGTTGGTTGCTTATTGGATTGGGTGTCTTGTTTATCTGTTTCGATGCAAATCTATGTTTAAATTATATTCAGGGTTGCGGCGCTGCCAGTTGGTTTTTTTGCATAACGTTGCTAGCAGCGGAACTCAAAGCGCGAAGCGGTTTGAGTGTCTGCTGACTAGCTTTGTTATATGCATATACTTATTCAATAATAAAATCTCTTTTAGCTAATATTTTATTATTTTGCTCAATGTGCAGACTCCATTTTCCCGGCACAATCTCCCAATCGTTTTCAATTACAAATGTATGCCACTGTATTTTATTAGGCTTAATAATGTAGTCGAAACACTCTGTTTCTAATTGTACTTCTGTGAGCTTATTTTTCATAGGAGGATGACTACCACAAAATTTCACTCGTGTGTTTGACATCTGATCAGATTGCTTTGGTTTAAAACGAAAACCAAATGCCACACCTATTTCTCCCTTAACTATATTTGTCTTATTCACAAGTCTCATTGTATGTGACGGTTTCGTATGCCCTGCAACAACATTATTGTCTCGTAATTGATATCCATTAAATTCATTTTCATAGATACCAGCATCCAACACTTCCAGTTCAATTGTTCCATTTCCATATAATGATGCAGAGAAACCCACAAAAAGTATTGGCCATATTGTTTTGTTAACTATCCTCATTGCATCCCTTCCTTATTTGCATATAACGCCAAGCTCAGCCGAGGAGGCGCGACAGCGCCGATGTCGGCTGAAGCGACGTGTTATAGCCTACTTCAACACTAGAGTTAGTGTGAAAAACAGAAAGGCAACAAACATGCATATTGTTTGCCATTTAACCAACCCCCACGTTGAGATCCCAAGATCGGACGCCTTTTGCCTCAAATCGTTAAACTTCCTATGAAAGATTACAGTATCTTCTATTTCTCTTTTCTTGATTTCGTAATTATGGTAATTCCACGTTACTGCAACCAGTACACGCACTGACTTGAAAAAGCCTGATTTTGATGTGTCCTCTTCTTTTAGTAGTATCGATTTATCTTTTGCTCTTCTTCTGGTTAATGCGATGTTTGAAGTTATGCGTAAATCATAAAGCCTTGAAAGAGACAGGATGAAACCTGCTACCACAGAAACAAATGCTGATGCAATACCTACAAGAAATAATGTTGTTATCCAATCTATTTCTGCTCCAAAATCAATAACTAGCTTAGTATATATGCTGCTTCTTTCTGACCAGAAATATCCGATTAAGCTTATTCCAATGGTTAGAAGAAGATTATTGTGAAACGAGAGTTGAGAAATCTTCTTATCAGACCAGAATCGATATCTTTCCTGATACTCCTGTTTCTTGGAATCTTGCTCGTTCATTTTTTAGCTATAACGACAACGTAACCGGCGCGACGAAGGAGCGTCCGGCGCCGCAGGCGCGTAGTTGACGTTTTTGTTAGGCATTTAGACCGTCCAATATAGCGGCAACTTCGTTGTTCTGATTCAGTTTGATTTTTGAAATCATCTTCTCGAGATTTTTTAAGCAGGGATTAACCTTATGTTTACCTTTTAGTTCTTTAATTCTAGTGGCGCCTGTGTGTTGAAAGTCATAACCAAAGGAATTAATGAACATTAGAAGTGTGTAGTGCATGACTTGAAGCCTATACCAACGTAGGCGATCTTCTTCAGGTGATAGGCCAGAAATGAAATCAACAATATTTGAAACATCTAACTTCCCTTCTGTTATTTTATTTTTAAATTCATCGAAGGAAATAACTCCATCTTCCGAATAGAGTTGATCAAGAGTAGATTGAAAATTATTCAAAAAGAAATGGTCAGTGTCGTGGCCGTGGTCATATTTAAGACCATCGAAGAGAGATGCATCACACATTACTTGTGGTAGAAGTTTTAGGAATTTAACAAAATCAAGGTCTATTTTATTTGCCACAGTAGAATCCAGAAATATCATGTCTTTTTCCGTCAACCTGCACCACGAGAAAAAGGTAAGTAATCTATAAACAAATGAGTATAAGTAGTATTGATCTTCTACGTTTTTTCCGGTATCAAAGTGCCATTGCTCACCGTAATTGGAATTGAAGTTCCACATGCGATGATTTAGAGACTCTGCAGAATCGATAAGCCTTACTTTATATTTGGATATGACTTCTTTTATTTTTTTCTTTTGATCGTACTCATGCTCTTGATCAAGCTTGCTCGCATGTGATGATATATCCAATGAGGATTTGAGTTTTTCTAACTCGACGCTGTTTAATCTTTTAATCTCTTCTGTAATTTCAGACAATATTTTCTGATTTTCATGTCTTTCTGAATCCATTAGCCGAGTTGCCCAGACCTTGCCTAACCAAGAAGAAAAGCCCACAACAATAAATCCAGCACCCCCAACAGAGGCTAAAACAGCGGCAGATAATTCAAAAATGCTATTAATATCCATGTCGTTTGCTTATCTTGCCTAACATATATTCAAAGGCACATTGCCTTATATCCCGTCAATTCACCCACTTCAAAGTGCAATCTTCCCACTATCCCGCAATTTATGCTGGATAGCGGGCCAAATGAACCTTTTTAAACGGGCAAGTTGCCTTATATCTAAATAACGAGAGGTGGTGATCAAGAAGTGACTTAACCTCCCTGTAAACACCTTATTTATACCATAATTCATGATATTACCAATCGTTTGACCTGAATGACTAAGACGAGTAAGTAGTGTGGTCATCGTGCAATTCGGGAAATGTTCCTTATATCTAAGAATCTTTTCCCGATTGACTTCTTCCGGGAACTAAAATACTATTATTTTAAGGGAGAACATAAAGAGAAAGTAATCATGGATGGTACCTGCCAGAAATCACCTTTTCTTCAAGAAGTTATCAACCAGATACGTGTGCGTCACTACAGCAGGCGAACTGAAGATACCTATATTCACTGGATCAAACGTTTTATTTATTATCACAAAAAGCGTCATCCAAAGGATATGAGGGAACGAGAAGTCTCTCAATTTCTTACCCATTTGGCAGTCGATGGTAATGTTTCAGCAAGTACGCAAAATGTCGCACTGAATGCATTGGTTTTTATGTACCGTTATGTGCTCGAACGACGTCTGAATGAAATCGATGGTATTGTCCGCGCCAAAAGACCGAAAAGACTTCCAGTTGTTCTGAACAGGCAGGAAGTGGCGCGGATTCTCAATAATCTGAATGGACAACAATGGTTGATCGGCTGTCTGCAATACGGTTCGGGGCTCAGATTGATTGAGAGTGTCAGGCTAAGGGTCATGGATCTCGATTTTGATCACCGTGCGATCTATGTGCGGAGTGGTAAAGGGGGTAAGGATCGTTTGCTACTCATCTCCTGGAGCGTGGCCAGGATATTCGGACGGTACAGGAGCAACTTGGACATAAGGACGTTCGCACAACTCAGATCTATACCCACGTACTCAATCGTGGCGGGTCTGCAGTTCGCAGTCCTTTAGGGGAGGTCTTGCAAGGTGAAGAGAAGGCAGCGGGTTAAATCTTCTTCTGATCCCTCAACACCTTCACCTGAAACAACGCATTCCTCTCTTCCTCTTCAAGCGCATTCTCAATAAACCGAATGGTATTGCGATACTGCGGAATAATGTTATAGCGCAACGCATTCACCCGCTTCTGCGCCTTGCGCTGTTCGGCGATCAAGCGATTCAGACTCATGGAGACCTCACCCATCTTCGCCAGTTGCAGTGATGCCTCGGCAAAGTGCAGGCGGGTTTCATCGAAGCTGGGATCGGTGCCGAGGAGGCCGACCGGGTTGAGGGGGAGCAGTTCGCCGGTGACTGACGGAAACTCCACACCCAGGTTTCGGCGCGGCAGGATTTTCAGATCGAGCACCGGCTTGACCCCGAGTGCCGCCTGGTTGAGGGCGCGGCTGCCCATGCGTAGCTGCAGCATGCTGAGCCAGTGATAGGCCTGTTTGGTTGCTTCATGGGCCTGATCCCTGATTTTGCGATACTCGCCGATGCGCTGATAGACCAGTCGGGTGAGCAGCTCCCGCTTGCGTTCCAGCAGGCTGTGGCCCTCTTCCAGAAAATTCAGCTGCCGCTTCAGATTCAGCAGGGTGTTCTTGGTCGGGGCTGCCTTGATGCGTTTGCCGGTCATGCGCTCTGCCGATGATACTTGGCGATCTCGGTCTCGTTGACCCGGGTGAGCGCCTGGGGCGGGAAGGTGGAGAGCAGGTCCCAGGCCAGGTTGAGGGTCTCTTCGATACTGCGGTCCTCATCCTCGCCCTGTTGCACGAAGCGTTGTTCGAAGGCATCGGCGAACTCCAGGTAGCGGCGGTCGCGGGCGGAGAGCTCGTCGGCGCCGATGATGGAGGCCAGGTTGCGGGTCTCCAGGGCCCGGGCATAGAGGGCGTAGAGCTGATTGGAGACATGGGGATGATCCTCACGGGTGAAGTCCTTGCCGATGCCGTCCTTCATCAGACGCGACAGGGAGGGTGAGATGTGTACCGGGGGATAGATACCCTGGTTGTGCAGCTCACGGCTGAGCACGATCTGTCCCTCGGTGATGTAACCGGTGAGGTCGGGGATCGGATGGGTGATGTCGTCACTGGGCATGCTCAGCACCGGCACCAGGGTAATGGAACCGTGGCGATCCTTGATGCGGCCGGAGCGCTCGTAGATCTCCGCCAGGTCGGAGTAGAGATAACCGGGATAGCCCTTACGTGCCGGTACATCGCCCTTGGCGGTGGCGACCTCACGCAGCGCCTCGGCGTAGTGAGTCATGTCGGTCATCACCACCAGCACGTGGCGATCGAGATCGAAGGCCAGGTACTCCGCCGCCGTCAATGCCATGCGCGGCAGGGTGAGACGTTCCACCGGCGGGTCGTCGGCCATGTTGACGAACATCACCACGTTGCCCAGTACGCCTGATGAGGCAAACTCCTCCTGAAAGAAGCGGGCATCCGCATAAGAGACCCCCATAGCGGCGAAGACCACCGAAAAACGGCTGTCGTCATCGGGCAGTTTGGCCTGGCGCACGATCTGCGCGGCGAGGCGGTTATGGGGCAGGCCGGAGGCGGAGAAGATCGGCAGCTTCTGGCCCCGTACCAGGGAGTTGAGACCGTCGATGGTGGAGACACCGGTCTGGATGAACTCCCGGGGGTAGGTACGGGCCGCCGGGTTGAAGGCGGCGGCACTGATGCTGCGTCTCAGGTTGGAGACGATGGGAGGACGGTAATCCCGCGGCTCTCCCAGGCCGCTGAAGACGCGACCGAGGATTTCAGGGGAGAGGGCGATCTCCACCGGCTCATCCAGAAAACGCACCCAGGTGCTCTCCAGGTCGATCTCAGCGGTCCCCTCGAAGACCTGGATCAGCACCTCTTCGTTGGAGCTGCGGATCACCTGGCCGTTGCGGGTGTTGCCCTGCTGGTCGCGGATATGCACCCGGTCGCCAAAGGCGATATTCGGCACCCCGGCGACGGTCAACAGGCCGCCCCGGGCGGAGGAAGCGGTACGATACTCCTTGGCACTCATGCTGTCTGTTCCCCCCGTTGTGCATATTCGGAATGGATCGCCTTGAAGTCGCTCAGCGCCTCATCTCGGAAGGTCTTCAACTGATCGATCTGGGATGAGTCGTATAACTCCTTGCAGCGCCGCAGGCGGGCCAGGATGGGCATTTCGGCAAGCTCCTGCACCGGCACGCCGAGTTCGATCAGGGCGGCGCCTTCGTCATACACTGTGAGGATCAGATCGAGCAGCATGAACTGCTTCTCCGGCGAGGAGAAGGTATCCACCGGATCCAGAGCGCTCTGTTGCAGCACACCCTCTTTGATCAGGGCAGAACCCTCCAATACCCAACGCTGGGCGGATGAGAGGGCCTCGGGACCCACCAGGTTGACGATACGCGACAGTTCCGCGTCCCTTGCCAGCATCGCCAACGCCTGGGCGCGGCGCTTCTCCCAGCTGCGGTCGATGTTTTCATGCCACCACTCGGCGGCGGTGCCCACATCGGCGGAGAAGCTGTCGACCCAGTCGATGGCCGGGTAGTGGCGGGCGTCCGCCAGCTCCTTGGAGAGGGCCCAGAAGGTCTGGATGATCTCTTTGGTATGGCTGGTGACCGGCTCGGAGAAGTCGCCACCGGGGGGCGAGACGGCGCCGATCAGGGTCACCGAGCCCTTGCCGCAATCCATGGTCTCGACCCGGCCGGCGCGTTCGTAGAAGGCCGCCAGGCGGGAGGCGAGGTAGGCGGGGTAGCCCTCTTCCACGGGCATCTGGCCAAGGCGGCCGGAGACCTCGCGCAGGGCCTCGGCCCAGCGGCTGGTGGAGTCGGCCAGCATGACCACGTCATAGCCCTGATCCCGATAGTACTCGGCGATGGTGATACCCACGTAGATCGACGCCTCACGGGCCACCACCGGCATGTTGGAGGTGTTGGCGATCAACAGAGTACGATCCATCAGGGGGCGGCCGGTGTAGGGATCCTTCAGTTTGGGAAAGCTGTCGAGTACGTCCACCAACTCATTGCCACGCTCGCCGCAACCCACGTAGATGACGATGTCCGCATTGGCCCAACGGGCGACCTGGTGCTGCACCACGGTCTTGCCTGCGCCAAAGGGACCGGGTACCGCGCATTTACTCCCTTTGAGCAGGGGGAAGAAGGTGTCGAGGATGCGCTGTCCGGTGATCAGGGGTTCGACACCGTTGTCCCGGCTCTGATAGGGGCGGGGCTTGCGCACCGGCCAGCGGTGGTAGAGCTTGAGATGATGCACCCGGCCTTGACGGTCGCGTACCTGGGCGATGGTCTCTTCCAGGTTGTACTCCCCCTCGGGGGCGAGTTCGATCAACTCTCCTTCGATGTTTGGCGGCACGACGATGCGATGTTCGACGGTCTCGGTCTCCTGCACCACCCCGAGACGGGCGCCGCCGATGATCGGCATGTTGGGTTCAAGGTTTTCGCTGGGGAGGAAGTGCCAGAGTTTCTCACGATCCAGGGGCAGGGGGCTGAGGCCGCGGGGTATCTGATCACCGGCCTTGAGAAACATCTCCTCCAGGGGTCGCTGCACACCGTCGAATATTCCGCCGATGAGACCCGGACCGAGTTCCACCGAGAGAGGATGGCCCAACCCTTCCGCCGGTTCACCCGGTCGCACCATTTCGGTGGATTCATAGATCTGGGCCAGGGCCTCGTCACCCTCCAGGGAGATCACCTCACCATACAGGCCGAGACTGCCGATGCGCACCTGCTCACCGTTCTGCACCCCTGGAAGCCTGATCGTGACGATGGGGCCGTTGATATCTTGAATGGTGCCTTTCTTGTTTTCTTGTTTCATGGTCAAAGTGCCTGTCCATCACTGATCGGGGGTAGCAGCCTTTCCACCATTGCCTGGTGCACCTTGCGTTCCAGGCGGGCGAGTCGGCCCTCGAAGGTATGATCGATCTGTACGCGATTGTCGGCTGTGGTGATCAGGCAGCCTCCTATGGTTTCGATGCTCTCTTCCTGCAGCTCGAAGGTCTTACCCGCCACCAGATTCGAGGTGAGTTGATCCCATTTTGTTTTCAGACGGCGCAGGTCATTGGCGTTGACCGATACCAGCAGCTGTTTTTCTTCAATCTGTGTTGCCGCCTGTTGTAGAAATGCCGTTATCAACTCAAAATATTTTTCCTCGTCCTGGGTCAGGGCCTGCATCTTCTGCTGCAAGCGGTCGACCACCACCTGCACCAGGTTCCAGCGCATATGGTCCATCTTGCTGTGCAGTTTCAACTCATCGGCCTGAACCTTACGCAAATAGGCCCTGTCCGCCAGGGATTTGGCCAGCAGGGTCTCCTTCTCCTCGCGTAGGTGAAGACGTTCGCTGGCTTCTCGCAGGATATTCTTGCGTCCCGCTTCGGCTCGGCTATGACACTCGTTGGCCATCAGTTCGGCCCGTTCAAGGATCGCTTTTTCAAGCGCTTCAACCTGATTCAATGTCGCTCTCCTGTGTTATCCACCAGTCAGTTTTTTCAGTTGACCGTCCAGGTCGGAATGGAACTCTTCGGGATTGTGCAAAGATGGGACCTCGGACAGGACGATACGCCCGCCTTCACTGCGAATCTGATCCAGCAGTTTGGAGCCGAGCTGATTCATGGACTGCTCGATTATCAGCAGCGCCCGTTCCCTCTCCTGCAGCAGTTGGGACAGTAATTCATCCATTTTGCCGCTGTCCGGCTCGGTCAGGGTTTCAAAACCGATCAGACGGAAGCCGTCTGTCAGGGCATGACTGCCGACGAAGATCTTTCTGACCCTGTGTGCTGTTGTATCCGACACTTTCAGATCTTATCCAGCAACAGAATACTCATTACCAGGCCGTAGATGGCGATACCTTCCGCCAGGCCGAGATAGATCAGGGTGCGGCCGAAGATCTCCGGTTTCTCAGCCAATACGGCCAGCGATGCTGCACCGATGGGCCCCACCGCAATACCCGCGCCGATGGTACTGAGCGCAGTCGGTATACCCACACCGATGATGCCGAGGCCGAGGCCTATCGATATCTCACCGCCCGCTTCGGCTACCTCTGTGGCGGCCATTACCTCGTTGGCCCCCATGAAGATCAGTGCCGCCTGGGCGGCGACAAAGACCAACAGGTTGATGCCGATGGTCGGCTTGAACCATGGCCTGCTCACCTTGGCCGGCTGCATCTCCATGATAACGCCGGTGATGATGATGCCGGCGATACCCAGGGTCATTACCGCAATAAGCCAATACATAACATGCTCCTCTTTTTTGTTGAGTTTTAAGTTTTGAGTTTTTAGTTTTGAGTTGATGTGTTCGCTTCGCTCACATCCGTTTTGTTTAACTCACGATGCCCTGAACATGAAGCGTTACTGCAATCTGATAACTCAAAACTAAAAGCTCATAACTCAAAACTTTTAACTCATAGAGTTAAAGGTTTAAACGCCTTCCCATCCCCCGAATAGAAACGTGAAAAGCCTTCATAGAATTCCAGACGCAGTACCTGGATGGCAACGATCAGGCCCTCCAGGACCAGGATAAATATATTACCCAGGACCACCGTGATCCAGTGGCCCATGTCACCCATCATGTTGGCCAGGGTGAAGACCGCGATCGCCAAGGCCACATGGTTCAGACTGAAGGCAGCGACACGCAGGAAGGAGAGGGTGTTGGACGCATACCCGGTAATTGTCTCGAAGGTCTCGATGAAGGCCACCAGGATTCGCTCGCCAATCGAAGCCTCCTGCTCCACCAGTTTGTGGGCAAAGATGCCGATCAGGGTAAGGATCGCCAGGGTGCCCCAAAAAGCAGAGACGCTGCCACTGCTGTAGAAGCTGTAGCCTGTTCCCAACAGACCGGTATAGAGTAGCAGTGAGAGCAGGCCGTTATCACCGAACAGGGCGCCGATGCTGTCACCTATCATCACGTGGTTGAAGATATTCAGCAGGGTCACCAGGACGATAAAACCAACCCCCCACAACAGTGCCACGGTAAGCATGTAGAGGGGATCGGTGAGGGGGGCTATCCAGAGTGCATGCAGGATATGCTCATAGCCGAAGATACTGCCGTAGAGAAAGCCGAACAGGATCGATGAGAGACCGGCGACGACGCCAAAAGGGGTAAAGCTTCCTAGCTTGTGCCGCATCAGCAGGGAGACGGCGATAATCACTGCGCCATGCCCCACATCGCCGAACATCATGCCGAACATCAGGGTATAGGTGAGGGCGAAGAGCTGGGTGGGATTGACCTCGCCATAGCGGGGAACACCATATTGCATCACCAGTGAGGAGAAGGGTCTGAACAGCCGGTTATGCCGCATCACCGATGGTACCAGTCCGCGTTCCTCCGGTTTCGGATCGCGGCTCTCCAGGACGAAGGTATTGGGAAGCTTCTCCCGCAATGTGTTTTCCACCAGGGTTATATCCTCGGCGGGGACCCACCCCTGTAAACGGGAAAGGTTGCCACAATGGCGGGCGGCCTCTCCAAGGGCTACATAGGGTGCGGCCAGGTGAAGGATGCGGGCCGCTTTCTGCAACTCCTGGCCGGAGGATTCGCTCCAGGCGCTGATCGTCTGTTCCAGGGTTTTTTCCGCTTCTTCCACCGCTGCCATGCGTTGTATGAGACGGCTCTTGGCGGCCTCAGGATGGGCATGCAGCTCCGGTGGAATATCCAGGGGCCTGAATCCGGCGGTATCGAGAACAGATTTCAGTTTCGAACCTTCACGACCACCTATGCCGACAATGATCACATGACTCTCATTCTCGCTATCATGAAAGGGAAACAGCAGATAGTTGTCCAGTCCCAGGGCATCCTTAAGTTGGCTTACTTGGTTGCGGGGCACCATGCCGATGGTGGTTTCGAGAAACTGCTTGTCCCCTTGCAGCTGACCCAGGTCGATGTGCAGATTGTGAAAATTGGCCAGAGTGGTCTCCAGCTGATCGATGCTGCGTCGCTCCTCCAGTTGACGGCGGCGGGTCTCTTCAAAATCGGAGCAGCTCTCCCACGCCTTCCCCAGCCACTGATTGACCTGTTCCAGTTCCTGTTCGGTGATTGGCGTGGCTTCACCGGAGTGCAGGGTGGGGGTAAATTCGACTTGGGATGCGATCTTATCCATGCGCGCCTTCGCCTGCGCATAACACTCCCGAAAGTGTTGGCCGGGAACATCCGGCAGTGCCTGTTCGGCATATGGGCGGTTGTCCGGGCTGAAACTGTTGAGGCCGGCCAGGATCATCGAGGCGCTGGGTAGATCCTCGGTGAGGACCTGCAGGCTGAGATGCTTCATCGGCAAGGGACTAAACATGACCGGCCTCAGTTACCTCGGTACGCATGGGATCGCTGGGTACCGCCTCATTCATGATCTCCCCATCCATCTGCAGCAGTTTTCCCTGGATAATGGCGTAGAGTTTCATCAGGTCCATATCGCGAATGATCAAATAGCTCAGGGCGGAGACCACGGCATCCGGGCTGTAGTGCATCAACTTACGCAATTCGTCGGAGACGGTGTGGTCGAGACGCTGGCGCACCTGGGTAATATTGTTGGCATCCGCGAGGATGGCCTTAAACGGGGCGGGCAGATGGTCGATGATTGTCTCCAGACCATCAAGATTGGCCAGTTCCATCAGCTTTTCACGCTGGATGCGTCCACCGTAGGGGATCAGCAGGTAGTAGGCCTCGCTGGGGACGAAGCGATAGACCAGCCGGTAGCGCAGTAACCAGAGGATGTTCTGCCGATCCACCATCACCCCGATCACCTTTTTCAGGCCGCGCTTGTCGATGCTGTCCGTGATGTTGGCATGGCGTAGCATGCCGGTGTAGTAGAGTCGATCGATGGCGGCGTCCAGGGAGAAGTTCTCGTGCTGCTCCTGGTACACACTGCGCGCCTGCTGGGCGATCAGGGCATAGGGTCCCTGGTCGAGTTGACGCAGCATCTCCAGGACATTCTCCGCCTGTAGCAGGGATTCGTGGGGCAGGCGGATGTTCTCGGGCATCTCGAACAGGTTGTCGCGAATCTCCTCCATCCCTAGACTGTTCAATTTACCCCTGATCAGCGTTTTCAGGTTATAGAGTTCGAACTTCCTCGGCCAATACAGCATCAAGCCACGGGATCGACCGCTGAGCGGGCGCAGCAGGATCGAGAGTTCACGCATCAGCCGCTGCAACAAGGCCTGCTCAACCAGACGGATCTTCTGCCGGTTGTCTATGGATTCCTCAAAGATCGGCTGCAGATCGAAGCTCTCCCCCAGTTGTCGGAGTGACATCTGTTTCAGGCGCTCGATCTGGGCGTTGTCCAGCAGGCGTGCCGAGAGTACGCCGACACGGGTTTTCAGATAGGCTTGATCCCTATTCGAACTCATCAGCTAAGGTCAATCTTCATCAGCCGTGGGATCGATCAGTGCGCTGAAGGCCGCTTCCAATGCATCATCCTCGCGCGCTTCGGCATATTCGCGCAATTGGGAATGGCGTTCATTGAAGCGCTTCTTTAACTCCGCGATGGTTTGTTCAGCACGGGTTTCCGCCTTCTCCATGAAACTGTTGTGCAGTTCGGGAATGCGTGCCTCGAAATGCTCCTCTTTGGTCTTGGCCTCCTGTAAAGCCTCCTGAATCATGCGCTCGCGCATCTCTTCGGCTTTGCTGTGGATTGTTTGCGCCTTGGTTTCGGCCTCGAGCAGGCGTTGCAGTGACTCTTCCATTAACTCTATTCCCCCCAGTATTATGTTGGGTCGTTTGTTGTCTGAGGATCCATTGCATGAGTAATTATAGAAACCCTGCAACACTTAGATATTGTAGCTAATTTAGCTATGGAGTGTATGACAACATTCCGGGTAGTGATTGAGCCAGGTCATTAACCGAACATTTAATCCCCCGCACACTGAAATTGTATCGCGCCTAGTACTCCGTCAACTTGTGGGGGGGGTCAAATCCGGGTCCTTGCGCTGATAACCGACAGCCTCGAGTTTCTCCAGATAGGCTTGCCAGAGCTCGTCATGATGTTTGCCCAGATTGTAGAGATAGCGCCAGTCGTAGAGCCCTGAATTGTGTCCGTCATCGAAATGGATCTTGATCGCATATTGGCCGACAGGTTCTATCTGGGTAATCGAGACCCTCTCTTTGCCCCTCTCCAGTTTTGCGCTTGCCGGACTGTGGCCCCGGGTCTCGGCAGAGGGTGAATATACCCGCAGGTATTCGCAGGGGAGCGAGAAATGGCTGCCGTCATCAAAGGCGATGTCCAGAAAGCGACTCTTCTGGTGTACCTTGATATCGACCGGGTGGGGGTAATCTGCCATCGGCGTATCTCTTGATTAAGTCGGTTCCGCTTCGGGCCAGCCCGAGACATGTTTACAGACCAGGTCAGCAAGCAGCTGCATATGTTCCGGGTGGTCATTCAGGGCCGGTATATAGGCATAGCTTTTGCCGCCGGCCTGGAGAAAGGCATCACGATTCTCTTCGGCGATCTCTTCCAGGGTCTCCAGACAGTCGGCGGAGAAGGCGGGGCAGATCACCTGGACGCTCTCTACACCCTCGGCACCCCACTGTTTCAGGGTCTCCATGGTATAGGGTTTGACCCACTCCTGGGCGCCAAACCGGGATTGGAAGCTGAGATGCCACTGCTCACTGTTCAGCCCCAGGTTCTCCACAACCCGGTTCGCCGTGGCGTGGCACTCATCGGGATAGGGGTCGCCGGCCTGGTAGTAGGGTTTGGGTATGCCATGAAAAGAGAACAGCAGTTTTTGTGCCTCCCCAGCCTGTTGACGGTAGGTGCGTATGCTCTCACTCAAGACCCGGATGTAGTCCGGCTGGTCATGGTAGCGTTGTATGAAACGGAGTTCAGGTATCCAGCGCCAGCGTTGCAGTTCCCCGGTCACCGCATCGAAAATAGAGGCAGTGGTGGTGGCTGAATATTGCGGATAGAGAGGAAACACCAACAGGCGTTGCACATTCTTCCGGCGTAGCTCCTGGAGTACGCTGGCAATGGATGGAGTGCCGTAGCGCATTGCCAATGCCACCTGGATATTCCCCTGCAGACGTGATTGCAATATCTCTTGCAGGGCCAGTTGTTGCCTTTTGGAAATCGCCAACAGCGGTGAACCATCCTCAGTCCAGATACGTTTATAGTCCTCAGCCTTACGTTTCGGCCTGACCCGCAATACGATGCCGTGGAGGATAATCTTCCAGATCAGTTTCGGGATCGCCACCACACGCGGATCACTGAGGAATTCCGCCAGATATCGACGCACGGCTGCCGCTGTCGGGGCATCAGGTGTCCCAAGGTTAATGATCACTATCCCAAGGCCGCCATCAGGCTGGTTCAGCTGATCGGATTGATTGATGTACTTCATAGACTCATTTCCGGTTTGCAGAGCGGATTTTTGCTTCAACCCGCGCACTATTCAACAGGTCATTATTGTGTATTTCCGGATAGAGACGCCACAGACGTTCGACAATTTCAGCCTGCATCACGGCAATGGGTTCAAGACGTTCTCGGGTTGCCGGAGTGAGTCCCTGCAATTGTAACAACTGGGGTGCTCTCCAGGCGATATAGTCGGCCACCAAGCCGGAATCCTCCTCATCCTCCCAATCCTCAGTGATGGGTAGCTCCGGAAAATCGCCTCTGGCCAGTGAGGGAGTATCCTCATTACAGATAAGGTACCTACCGTCCGGGAGATGTTTGAACCAGGCACTTCTATGCTGTTGACCGCCACGGTGTCGTACCGTTGCCTCCAGGATGGAGGCGTGCACCCGGGGGTTATACCCATCGTTGTTGGGTTGATCCCTTTCCAATAGCCAGGGAGAGATGAAAGAGAAATCACCCCGTTCAGCGGCAATCCATTTTGGGTTGTGGCGACGCTTCATCTCGTTCTCATTTCGACAGGTGCTTAAAAGCGCAACGGGTCTGAGACTCTGTTCGTCCAGCAACCAATGCTCATAGATGTCTGCCGGAGGGAATGGAAGATCGTCGATCAAAGGAGCCAGGGCAGCGATCAGTTGTTCTGCCGATGTGATCATGTCGCGGATATTAAATAGTGGATTTACAGGCACTTGTTGAAGACCTGAAACTGGAGTCCAACGTCCAAAGGTGTAGAACTGCTTGCCACTGAATGGCATATTGGCCCATAGGCCTTGTGGTGTGTCGCTCAACACCTGGATCTCCCAGACCACGCCACTACTGCTCAATGCGCGGGCATTTGCAGCGGAGAATATCTGCAATACACCATTGAAAGGATTGAGTCGACGGATGCTGAATGCGCTTAATTCAGAATTAGCCATAGTGAGGAGCCTACATCAGCGGACTGGAACAAGCGAGTTTCGGCTTGGTATAGTCGGGGTGTGGTGGGTAATGTGTCAATCAGGCTCAAATGTTTGCGATAAAGTCATATGAATAGAGATAAACGCCGTGCCATCTTTGAGCGGCTGCAGATGCAGAATCCCAACCCCACCACTGAACTAAATTATAAAACACCATTCGAACTGCTTGTGGCGGTTATCCTGTCGGCACAGGCAACAGATAAAAGCGTGAATAAAGAGACGCAACAGCTTTTTCCCTTGGCCAACACACCGGAGAAGATTTTCGAGCTGGGCGAAGAGGGGTTGAAGCGCTATATCAGAACCATCGGCCTGTTCAACAGCAAAGCCAAGAATATTGTGCAAACCTGTCGTATTCTAATTCAGGAGTATGGGGGCGATGTGCCGGATAGACGCGAAGCACTGGAGGCCCTGCCTGGTGTGGGTAGAAAGACAGCCAATGTTGTATTGAATACTGCATTCGGTCAACCTACCATGGCGGTGGATACCCACATTTTTCGGGTTGCCAATCGAACCCGTCTGGCACCGGGCAAGACACCGCTGCAAGTGGAACAAAAGCTGTTACGCTATATTCCCGTACCATTCCTGCAGGATGCGCATCACTGGTTGATATTACATGGACGCTATACGTGTATTGCACGCAAGCCTCGATGCGGGAGTTGTGTTATTGAAGATCTGTGCGAATATCGAGAAAAGACAGAGTAAAATCCGCCTGAGTTGCTGTTTATCCATGCTTCAGGCTTATCAAAGGAGATGACGATGAATAAAACGACCTCTATCTTGGTAGTGTTAATGTTGTTGGCGAGTAGTTCCATAGCCATGGCGGATGCGGGATTGATCAATGTTCGGAGTCAGTTCAATGTGGAAAAGACCGCTGATCGTTTTGCCGCGGCAGCAACAGAGGCTGGATTGAAGGTGTTCAACCGTATCGATCATGCGGCCGGCGCGGCAAAGGTGGGAAAATCTCTGCGCCCCACCCATTTGATTATCTTCGGCAGCCCCAAAGTCGGTACGGCTCTGATGACGAGTGATCAGCGTGTCGGTATCGATCTGCCTTTGAAGGCATTGGTGTGGCAGGATGCGGAAGGCAAAGTCTGGTTGAGCTACAACAGCCCTGATTATGTGTTCAATCGCTTTGCAATCGATGACAGGCCGAAGGTCAAGGACAAGGTCACTGGAGCGCTGGAAAAATTTGCAAAGCATGCCACGCAGCCGTAGAAAGTTGAGTCTATGATCAGTGGTGACCGTAATCAAATGCGCCAGGTCTTTTTTGAGGCGTGGCGTAAGCACCAAGCAGGTGAGGCGATGGAGCCGCTGGAGAAGATGATCTCCAGCGTGATTACGCAACATCCTGAATACCATGCAATGCTGAACGATCGAGAGCGCTTTCTAGTACAGGAGTTTCATGCTGAGGGAGGTGAAAGTAATCCGTTTCTGCATATGGCCATGCACATCAGCCTGTTGGAACAGATTTCAACTGATCGACCGCTTGGCATCAGCGAGCTCTATCGAGACCTGTGTCGGCGTAGCGGAGAGACCCATACTGTGGAACATCAGCTGATGGAGTGTCTGGGACGTATGTTATGGGAGGCCCAGTCCGCCAATCGGATGCCGGATGAACAAGCCTATCTCGATTGTATCAAGGCGCTATAGAGCTGATGGCACTGGTGGATAATCGCAATTGTACATTATGCCGGGTCATGCGGGGTTTGGCCTTTGGTGGGATAGGTGCCGCCATTGGCGGTTATGGGGCAATCTTTTTTGGCGCCGAACGTGGCGACGCTATCTACTACGCCCTGTTTGGTGCCCTGGCATTGACGGCGTTTCTGCAACGCAAGCGTGATAAGAAGGATGTAGGGGATGAGTAGGGAAGGATCGGCTAGCCCAGGGCTTCTAAATCCCGTTGTAGCAGTTCTTCGTCCGCCACATTCAATTCGATCAGGCGGCGCAATAGTGTGATGCTTTGCATGTCGATCTCTTTACACAATATGCCGACATGCTGATTCTCTTCATGGGCGCAGACCGCATGCATGGATATAACCGCATCGGATTCATTGAGCATGACCTTGATGGTAACCTCGTCTCCCATTTCCCCCGCCCAGTCGACAGGTGTCTTGAAGAGTGCGCCTTTGAGTGAGATATCTATCAGGTTGGTGGTATAGGTGGTCTGTTTCCTGGTGATTGTTGCCGGGGCATCGAAGAGTATGCGGTGGAAGCGCCGGCGTTCGTTGGAATCTGATTCAGTCATATCGTCTACCCGGGCCTGTTAACAAGCTCTAGTTGTGGAACTGCATTTGGGTGCCACCCACATCGATAACATCGCCATCTGCTAACAACTGAGCTTGATTGCCGATCGGTTTGCGGTTGATGCGTGGCGGATTCTGACCTTCGAGAAAGGAGATGAAATAACCATTCTCCCTTCGCGCGATCATGGCACAATCACCGCCCGCATGGCCTATCCGGGTCATATTTCTATGCAAAGGGATGATGCGTCCGAAATTATCACCGTTAATAATTTGCAACACACCTGATTTGGGTGTCGACTCATCCTCTTCAACCGGTTCTTGCTGCTCCTGGTGCTCACTGTTGGGCTGGCCCAGATCAGCGCTGAGGTCCATTACGTCCTCTGCAAAGGATAGCGTATGCTTTCCGATCTGTATCACGTCGCCATGGTTTAG
The DNA here is from genome assembly GCA_003094555.1 of gamma proteobacterium symbiont of Ctena orbiculata. GTDB lineage: Bacteria > Pseudomonadota > Gammaproteobacteria > Chromatiales > Chromatiaceae > Thiodiazotropha. The sequence continues at coordinate 33,931 of NATW01000122.1, read as the reverse complement.
GGTGGTCGTCTCAGACTTCTCATGATTGACCAGGACGGGAAAGGCCTCGTCCTGTGCCTGGAGGCGATAACTCTGATCATCACCTCGGGTGATCACTGCCTGAACAGGTGCAATGGCAAGACTATCGATTGGGATGGTGCAATCCTCATTACGCCCTATCTGAGTCTTGTCGCTCTCAATATGGAATACATCGATTACACGACCTTTGAAGGAGAGGGTGAGTTTTGCCATGGAATTATATTTAGATTCAACCTGTATAAAGTAAAGTATATACGTAGATTTATTAGGAAAACATATCATGATTACTCATCTGCCCATAGGATTTTTACCGGCAGATATAGATAAATCTGATAATGTGAGTTTTGTCTCTCAGGCTAGCGGAAATGAGAACAGATCAATTTGGAGGGCCTCATAAATAGGTAATGACACAAAAAAAGGCTCGCTAAAATGGTGGAGTAATTATCTATGATAAACGAAAAACCACAAGCTAACCTATAATAATTACAATACGTTAGTAAAAATATTTAACAAAAAACATTGGTTCGACGAAATTTTGACATTTTGCATAAATACTGCTTAACTTCGCTCAAACCAAGTTGATTTCACACCCTGTCAAATGGATTTGATTTATGGGTCAAACGATAGTTACAGATGGTCCAGTGTTTCCAAATCTTTGCGTCTATTTAATCGATCAGAATTCTGAACGGCAGAACTACCTGGAGCACGTCATAGGATTTGTCGAAGGTGATCTTCGCGTTGTTTCGGAACTGTCTGAAATTGAACCGCCTTCACAGGATGAGGGTACTGTGTGTGTGGCGCTTTTTCTTGGGATTGATATGGCACTGGACCAGCAGTTGGAGATAACGCGGAATCTGCAGGAAAAGTTTCCCGGCATGCCGGTTTTCCAACTCTACGATGAGCTTAGTGGCCTACCGGAAAAACTCGAGGGCTGTGACAATCTGATCGGTAGCATCAGGATCCCGAGTGTCTATGATGACCTGATGGCCCTGATACACAAGGCCCAGGTCTATCAAGAACTTAAAACATCGGATGTGCAGACTACTCGCCCGGTTGAACTCTTCCGCAGCTTATCGGGTAGCAGCAGGGCGACCAGACGGGTCAATAAAATGATAGAGCAGGTTGCCGACTCCGAGGCAACGGTATTGATTCTGGGTGAGTCGGGTACGGGTAAAGAGGTGGTGGCCCGAAAGCTCCATTTTCACTCCGTGAGGCGGGGTAAGCCTTTTGTCCCTGTCAATTGTGGCGCGATCCCGGCGGACCTCCTGGAAAGTGAATTGTTTGGCCATGAGAAAGGCGCCTTTACCGGTGCCATCAGCGCGCGTCAGGGACGCTTCGAGATGGCCGAGAACGGTACCCTGTTTCTGGATGAGATCGGGGACATGAGTATGCCGATGCAGGTTAAGTTGCTCCGGGTTCTGCAGGAGAGAACCTTTGAGCGGGTTGGCAGCAGCAAAACCATGGCCTGCAATGTGCGTATCATCGCGGCGACCCATCGAAATCTTGAAGAGGCAATCAAAAACGGCGATTTCCGTGAGGATCTCTTCTATCGATTGAATGTTTTTCCCATAGAAATGCCGCCACTCAGGGATCGTGTTGAAGATATTCCGGTTCTGGTCAACGACCTTATTCACCGCATCGAAAATGAGAAACGGGGATCGGTAAGGTTGACCCCCGCGGCGATCGCCGCACTCAGTCACTATCGTTGGCCCGGCAATGTGAGAGAGTTGGCCAATCTCATTGAACGGCTTGCCATTTTGCATCCCTATGGGGTCGTTGATGTGAGTGATCTGCCCGACAAGTTCCGTCCCCTGGGCGATCTGCACGAGATGACCCAGCTACCCCAGGTCACTATCGAGGGAGAGGAGCCGGGCACGACGGTGAATGCCCCGCGTCTGCCCAATGATGGACTGGATCTGAAGGCGCATCTGAACTCACTCGAACAGAGTCTGATTCAACAGGCCCTGGATGAATCGGATGGCATTGTCGCCCATGCCGCGAAGCGGCTGCATATGCGGCGTACGACCCTGGTGGAGAAGTTACGTAAATATGGCCTCCAGCGTCAAACAGAGTCGCCGGGAATTTGACGCACAGTCTAAACACCATTCGTAACCTTTTGAAAGAAAAGAAATAATTAATTCGGCACGTAAGTTGCTTTGTCATTTGTGAGCTATCCAATTGACAACAGAGGCCGAATGACGTGTCACCCAAACCATCTCTCGCCGATAGACAGCACGCCCTGGAATCTGCGTTCAAGCTGTTTAATCAGCTCTCTGAAGAGCTGACCGGCTCCTACCAACAGCTGCAGGATCAAGTGCTTGAGCTGAGTCAGGAACTTGCGGCCGCCCGCAGTGAACGTATGGTCCAGCTCGCTGAGAAGGAGCGGCTGGCGGATCGTCTGGAGAAACTGCTTAAAACCTTGCCGGCGGCGGTAATTGTGCTGGATGGGGAGGAGCGTGTTCGCGAATTCAATCCGGCTGCCATAAAGCTGCTCGGGAAGCTCCGTGAATATGATACCTGGCCAGAAGTCATGCGGGCCAACGTATTGACTGCAGATGTCTCCGGTAGTGAGCTCAGACTACGCAGTGGTCGCCTGCTTACCCTCTCATCCAGCCAGTTGGAACAGACACCGGGGCGTATCCTGGTGCTACTCGATGTGACTGAAACCCGGCGCCTCCAGGAGCGCCTGAATAGACGCGAGCGATTGAGCGCGATGGGTGAGATGTCGGCCCAATTGGCTCACCAGATGCGTACCCCTTTGAGTACGGCCTTGCTCTATATCTCGCATCTGGCGAGTGACGATCTGAACCCCCATAAGCGCCATCAGTTTACGGCGAAACTCCGCGACAGGTTGCAGCATATGGAGCGTCAAATACATGACATCCTACTCTTCGCACGGGGTGCGGATGCGGGTGAGACCCGTCTTTCCCTGGGTAAGTTATTGAAATCCTTCGCCGCATCTGTGGAGCCTGAGCTTGCTGATGCGGATGTGCAGCTGGTGATAGACGATCAGAGTCAGGGACGTGCCATCATGATCGGTCGTGCAGATGCACTAGAAGGTTTATTGAACAATTTACTTGAAAATGCTGTTCAGCAGGGAGCCAGTCAGATTCGTCTTTCTCTGTGTGTCGGATCGGAAATTGAATTGGATGTGGCCGATAACGGCAGTGGCATCCCGGATGATCTACAGCAGAGTATCTTCGATCCGTTTTTTACTACACGCAATACAGGCACAGGTTTGGGATTGGCCGTGGTTCAGAATTTAGTCTTGAACCATGGTGGGGAAATCACCAGCGGCCGCTCCGATAGTGGCGGTGCCCTGTTTCATCTTCGCTTCCCATTGGCTTTAAGAAAGCTCGATTTAGTGCCGCGGACAACCGGCGAGCGAAGGTCAGTTTCAGAACACTTTGATGCGATGAGGAGCCTGTCATGAGTTTAGCGACGGTGCTGATTGTTGAAGACGATCCTTCACTCAGGGAAGCCCTGAGCGATACATTGGAGCTTGCCGGTTACCCGGTTTGTGTCGCTGAGGAGGGCGGTGCTGCTTTGGGACTGCTGCAACAAAGGTCTGTCGGTATGGTGATCAGCGATGTGCAGATGCAACCCATGGACGGCCACAGCCTGTTACGCCAGATCAGAGATCGTTACCCGGAATTACCCGTGCTGTTGATGACAGCTTACGGCAGCATCGAAAAGGCGGTTATGGCGATGCATGACGGTGCCGTCGACTACCTGGCAAAACCCTTTGAGGCGGAGGTGCTGGTGAGTAAGGTCGCGAGTCACATCCGCTCGGATGTTGAGCCTGTAATAGATGGACCCATTGCGGAGGATTTACGCAGCCGTGAAGTGCTCGATCTTGCCCTGCGCGTCGCCAGGAGTGATGCCACGGTATTGCTGCATGGTGAGAGTGGCACCGGGAAAGAGGTGTTTGCCCGCTATATCCATCAGCACTCGAGCCGTGCTGAGGGGGCATTCGTCGCCATCAATTGTGCCGCCATTCCGGAAAATATGCTTGAAGCAGTGCTTTTTGGCTATGAGAAGGGTGCCTTTACCGGTGCCTATCAGGCTACTGCCGGTAAATTCGAACAGGCCCAGGGCGGTACCCTGTTACTGGATGAGATATCCGAGATGAGCCTGGCACTGCAGGCAAAGCTGCTGCGGGTATTGCAAGAGAAGGAGCTTGAACGCCTGGGTGGGCGAAAATTGATAGAGTTGGATGTAAGGGTTCTGGCAACCACCAATCGTAAACTGCGGGAAGAGGTCTCTGCCGGTCGCTTCAGAGAGGACCTTTTCTACCGCTTGAATGTTTTTCCCCTGAGTCTGCCACCACTGCGCGAGCGCCAGCGAGATATTCTCCCCTTGGCCCGTCATCTCATCCAACACAATCACCGCACCGGACAGGCGCTCCCGAGCTTGAGCGATGAGGCCAAGCAGCGCCTGCTGGCCCATGCCTGGCCGGGGAATGTGCGGGAACTCGATAACCTGATTCAACGGGCACTTATTCTCAATAACGATGGTGTGATTGGCGCGGATGAACTCTGTTTCGAGAGCGAGGGTGCAGAATCGAAACCTGCACCGACTCCACAGCGTTCCAATCCGGGTCGTCTGCCGGAAGACCTTCGCTCGGTGGAGGAGCAGATGATTCTGGATGCACTGGAAGAGGGTCAGAGCAGCCGCAAGGCCGTCGCCAGCCGGCTTGGCATCAGTGAACGGACATTGCGCTACAAGATCGCCCGCATGCGTGAGGCGGGTGTGGCCATTCCAGGTTGAGATGGTATGAAATCTGCGTGGTAAAGGTGAGTAGTTGAACAATCGGGAAGAGAACGATGAGTAACAGTATGAACATTGATCAAGTCCTGGCCCAGATGCGGGTGATGGCGGCCCAGGCCACCAATCAATCAACCCAGGCATCGGAGAGCTCCGGGGCAGATTTCGGTGAACTCCTGAAGCAGTCGATCGATCATGTCAATTCCGCGCAAAAGGAGGCCAGTGAACTGCGCAGCGCCTTTGAGCGTGGCGAGGGAGATATGGATCTGGCCCAGGTGATGATTGCGGCGCAGAAGTCGAGTCTCTCCTTCGAGGCCATGGTGCAGGTACGTAACAAACTCGTCGAAGCATATAAAGACGTTATGAATATGCCAATCTAAGTATCTAATAAAGAAGGCAAAAAATGGCAACAACAGGATCCGAAACGAGCACTGAGATTCAGGTAGGGCAAAGACTCCAGGATAATCCCACTTTGCGTGTGATCGCGGTGATGGTGGGGTTTGCCGCAAGTGTTGCATTGGGTGTGGCAGTGGTGTTGTGGACCCAGAAACCCAGTTACAGCCCACTCTACGGCAATCTCGCCCATAAGGATGCCGTCGAGATTGCCCAGGCGTTACAACAGGCCGGTATCAAATACGAGATCGATCAGGCCAACGGTATCGTCATGGTACCCTCCAGTGAGTTACAGAACGCACGGATGAAACTTGCCGGCCAGGGATTGCCGCAATCGGGCTCTGCCGGGTTCGAGTTGATGCAGGAAGATACCGGGTTTTCCACCAGTCGCCTGGTGGAATCGGCACGCTATCAACGTGCCATAGAGGGTGAACTGGCGCGCACCATCATGACCCTGACCAGTGTTGAGAGCGCCAGGGTTCATCTGGCGAATCCAAAACAGTCCGTATTCGTGCGGAAACGCAAATTCCCCAGTGCATCGGTCGTGTTAAAGCTCTATTCCGGACGCAACCTGGAGAAGGGCCAGGTGGAAGCCGTTACCCACCTGGTGGCATCCAGCGTGCCGGAGCTGGACGTCTCCAAGGTCACGGTGGTCGATCACAAGGGCCGACTCCTGAGCAGCAAGAATGACTCACACGAGATGGAGTTGAGCACAAGTCAGTTCGAATACACCCGGGAGTTGGAGAGTCACTATAAGCAGCGCATCGAGGATATCCTTGCGCCTATGCTGGGAAGGGAGAATCTGCGCGCGGAGGTTAACGCGGATGTGGATTTCACCTATGTGGAGAAGACCCAGGAGTATTTCAATCCCGATGCCACAGCCCTGCGATCGGAGCAGGTGAATGAGCAGCAATCCGTATTGGGTGAGGTTCAGGGCGTACCCGGGGCCTTATCCAATCAACCACCGGCTGCGGCCACCGCGCCTCAAGTGGCAGGCGGCGCCGGCGCTGATGGGGGTGGTACACCGGTCAACACCAGCAAGCGGGCAACCCGCAATTATGAATTGGATAAGACCATCAGTCATACCCGACTGCCTACCAGCCGTCTGCGCCGACTGTCCGTGGCCGTGGTTGTCAATCATCGCTATGCGAGCACAGAGGATGGCGCGGTTGAAACCATTGAGCGGAGTGCCGAAGAGATTACCCGGATATCCAACCTGGTCAAGGAGGCCATCGGCTACGATCTGCAGCGGGGCGACAGTGTGCAGGTGATTGACGAGGCCTTCTATGTACCGGCGCCACCGGAACCGCTACCGGAAATCCCCATCTGGGAGGAGGCGTGGTTTTGGGATACGGTACGACAGGTTGGTGGCGTTCTGCTCGCGCTGCTACTAATCTTTGGAGTATTGAAACCGGTAATGACCCGCCTCATCAAGCAGGTGTCTATCAGACATATGCCTGAAGGTGTGGCTGCGGCGGCTGGCGGTGCTACAGGCAGCCTTGAAGGTGGTATGCAGGGAGGCGCTGGGGGTGTCATGGGCGCCCTGGCCGAAGATGATGCATCTCTCCATCTGCCGGGGCCGCGCAGTTATGAGAAGACCCTGGATCAGGCCCGCAACATGATCGAGGAAGATCCGAAGCGGGTGGCACAGGTGGTTCGGAAGTGGATTGCAGAAGATGGCAAACAATAACCCAGTGGAAACCGATGCGGTAGCAACCGAAGAAACTAGCGAAGTCGCTAAGCTTGGTGGCGTCTCACGGGCGGCCATTCTATTACTGGCGCTCGGGGAGAAGGATGCCGCGGAGCTGTTGCGCCATATGGGCCCGAAAGAGGTACAGGATGTGGGCCTCGCCATGGCGACTCTGACCGATGTCTCCACCGATCAGATGGAGGGCGTGATGCGCCACTTTGTCTCGACCCTGGAGAAGCAGACGGCGCTTGGGCTTGGCTCAGACGAATATATCCGCACCATGCTGAACAGCGCCCTGGGTGAAGACAAGGCCGGTGGGGTGATAGACAGGATACTGCTTGGTCGCAACAGCAAAGGCCTTGAACAGCTGAAGTGGATGGATCCCAGGGGCATCGCTGAGCTTATTCGTCTCGAGCATCCGCAAATCATCGCTATCGTGCTCTCGTTTCTGGAGTCGGATCAGGCGGCCCAGGTCGTCAGTCAGTTTCCTGACCGGGTGCGTACCGATGTGATCATGCGGATTGCAACCCTGGATGGTATCCAGCCTGCCGCACTGCAGGAACTGGATGAGATTCTCGAGAAACAGTTTTCCGGCGCCACCAATGTCAAATCCTCCAGTTTAGGTGGGGTTAAAACGGCTGCGGAAATCCTCAACATGCTCGATGGTGCCGTGGAGAGCAAGTTGATGGAAGAGATTATCGAGGTCGATAGCGACCTGGGACAAGAGCTTCAGGACAACATGTTCGTCTTCGAGAATCTCATCGATGTGGATGATCGCGGTATCCAGAGTCTGCTGCGCGAAGTCAGCACGGAACAGTTGCTGTTGGCCCTGCGTGGTGCCGATGAAGCACTGAAAGAGAAGATATTCAAGAATATGTCGAAACGCGCGGCTGAAATGTTGAAGGATGATCTTGAGGCTGCCGCGCCTGCCAAGCTGAGTGATGTGGAGTCCGCCCAGAAAGAGATCCTGGTGGTTGCGCGCCGTCTGGCGGATGCCGGCGAGATAATGCTCGGAGGCGGCGGTGAAGAGTTCGTCTAAATCGGATAAGGACCCTGACCTTGAGCAGGTGATGCAGTGGCTGCCGCCGGACATGAGTGATGGCAAGGTGGGTGGGCAACGTACCCTGCTGCCACCTGGCGCGCCTCCCACCGCTGGTGCCCTGGAACAGATTCAAAAGCAGGCCTATGAGGAGGGTTTTGAAAAGGGCAAACAAGAGGGATTCGAGTTCGGTCACAAGGAGGGATTGGCACAGGCACAGCGTGATCTGCAACACTATACCGCTCATCTCGACAAGCTGCTCGCCTATTTTGAACAACCGTTGAGGGATCTGGATGACCGGGTTGAGAAAGAGCTGCTGAGCCTGGTTATCGCAATTGTCAAACAGCTATTACGGCGTGAGGTGAAGAGTGATCCGAACCTGATCGTCGGCGTGGTGCGTGAAGCGCTCTCCGTGTTGCCGGTATCTTCCAATAACGTGCGTCTGCTGCTCCATCCGGAGGATGCGGAGCTGATCCGTGAAGTCTATGCCCTGGGGGACAATGAAGTGGGTTGGAGCCTTATCGAGGATCCGGTCATCAATCGTGGCGGATGCAAGGTGGTGACCGACACCTCACAGATCGATGGTACCCTGGAATCCCGACTCACTGCCCTGATCGCACCATTGTTGGCAGGTGCGCGCTCGATAGATGATCAAAATGAGTAATCCTTCATGACAAATGATTCCATTGGAACTCAGCGTCAGGCGAACCTGGCAGAGAAACTGCGTCAGTACCAGGATCGCCTGGGTGATGACCGTGGGCTGGTGGTGGAGGGGCGTCTGACCCGCATGGTCGGACTGACCCTGGAGGCGATCGGTTGTCGGGCCGCGATTGGTGGCCAGTGTGACGTGGTCAGCAGCAATGGCACCCACATCGAGGCGGAGGTTGTCGGGTTCGGCGAAGAGAGCCTCTATCTGATGCCGACCGGAGACATCCAGGGTCTGGAGCAGGGGGCAAGAGTTATCCCTACGGGGCGTGTCTGTGAGGCAGTCGTCGGCGAACAACTTCTCGGGCGCGTGATTGATGGCGCCGGCAAGCCCCTGGACGGGCTCGGCACCATCCACAACGATGAGCGTCGCCCGCTCACCGGCACCTCATTCAATCCCTTGGCGAGAACCCCTATCCGAGAGCCCTTGGATGTGGGGGTGCGGGCGATCAATGCCCTGCTCAGCGTCGGGCGCGGTCAACGCCTGGGTCTGTTTGCCGGTTCCGGCGTGGGTAAGAGTATCTTGCTCGGAATGATGACCCGCTATACCAATGCGGATGTGACTGTAGTGGCACTGATCGGTGAACGTGGCCGGGAGGTAAAGGAGTTCGTCGAGAATATCCTGGGTAAGGAGGGGCTGAAACGGGCAGTGGTGGTGGCGGTACCCGCCGATAATCCACCCCTCAGGCGTATGCATGGGGCTATGCTGGCGACCAGTATCGCGGAAAGCTTCCGCGAGCAGGGGAAACATGTGTTGCTACTTATGGATTCATTGACCCGGTTTGCCCAGGCACAACGGGAGATTGCTCTGGCGATCCATGAACCTCCGGCAACCAAGGGTTACCCGCCCTCTGTTTTCGCCAAGATGCCGCAGTTGGTGGAAAGAGCCGGAAACGGAGACAAAGGTGGTGGATCGATTACCGCCTTTTATACCGTACTCACCGAGGGCGATGATCAAAATGATCCCATTGCCGATGCGGCCCGGGCAATACTCGATGGACATTTCGTGTTATCCCGTCGCTTGGCCGACGCCGGTCACTATCCGGCGATTGATATCGAGGCATCAATCAGTCGCGCAATGAATGATGTCACCAGCTACAGCCATCAAGATGCCGCTCGTTCGTTTAAACATCTATACTCTGTTTATCAACAAAATCGTGATTTGATCAGTGTTGGCGCTTATGAAGCAGGTAGTGATGAGCAGATTGATATTGCTATCTCTGCAATGCCCGCCTTGAGCCAGTTCCTACGACAGGATATGAATACCAGGGTAACTCTCGAGCAGAGCATGGAGGACCTGGAAGTCCTGTTTCCTGCGGAAGATATGGATGACATAGAGATACCTGAGGGGCTTAATCTACCCCAACCAATCGAACAATAATTGGATGTCATAGAATATGTCCCCATCAAAACGGCTCAAACCGGTTCAACGATTTGCTCATACAAAGGAGCAGAAGGCAGCGCGGGTGATGGGACAGGCCAAGAAAAGCCTGCAACAGGAAGAAGCAAAGCTGGAGCAGCTAAAGCAATACCACCAGGAGTATCTGGATCGCTTCAAACAAATGGCAAGGGAGGGAATGAGCGCCACTCAGTTACAGGAGTACCGTGCATTTCTCGCCAAACTTGACGAGGCGATCAATCAGCAACAAGAGGTGGTGGCGGCAAGCATTGTCAATCACAGCAGTTCAAAGAGTGTCTGGAAGAAAAAACATAGTCGTACTCAAGCGCTAAACAAGGCCGTTGATCGCTTTCGTGAACAGGAAAAAAAGATTGCTGATACACGTGAACAGAAAGAGAGTGACGAACATTCACAACGAGAGAAGTAAACCTGTTACTGGTCCGGAATTTAGCGCTGTTGCCGCCTAAACAATGCAATTGAATGCAGTATATATAAGTTTATTTTTAATCTCCCAAACAGTAACTAAATTACTGTCAAAATCACGCTTCTAATTTAGATATCTATCGTTTCTGTTAGAATTCTATAAAGGCGTGGCTATGAGTAATGTTAGTAGTACCCAACAACTGGATTTACCGACTGGAATCAGCCAGGTTGGTCGAAAACCGATTCTGGACCGGCAACCCGATATCTAGGGTATGACTACACCATGAATCGGACCGGATGGTGTGTTGCAGATGCAGTAATCGCCGACCTTTGCCCTACGGCCCATGGGGCAGATACCGGAGTAGATGGCGCATTTTCGGCTGAGTTGTCCGCTATTGGCGGGTTGGCTGCTGTATTGCTTGGTATGAGTTGTGGTCGTGGCGGCCTGCTTTTGCTGTTCAGTGTTACCATTTGCGGCATAGAGTTGCAGGGATGACAGCAGTGCCAGCAGGACTGCAATTTTTAATATCGCACTTCTCATAGTTTGACTTCCTCTGTTTTCGGGCAGCATGGCTTGCGCATCAATTGTGAATTTCTACTGCAAGTGTTTGGTTGATTATAAAACATCCTCATAACCTGGTGGCATCTTACCAGAGAGCAGGTAGGCAAAGGCTATTACCTCCGCCACAGCCCGGTAGAGCGCTTCTGGAATTTCATCGCCCAAGGGAATTTGCGAGAGCAGGGTGGCCAGTTCTGCATCCTCGTGCAACGGTACAGCATGCTCATCCGCCAAGGCAAGAATCCTATTCGCCAGATCCCCACGACCCTTTGCGGTCAGGCGAGGCGCATTCTCCCCGTCGTATTTCAAGGCGATGGCGAGATCGGGATCTTTGGATTGATAATCAGTCATGCCTGCTCATTCAACAGTGATTGTTCGCTGGGTAGTTCATTCTCTATCTCGGCGATCCCCTGAAAGGCCTCCAGTTTCTTGACCTCCAGGCCGGTGGACTCGAGACCGGCGCGTAGTTTGTCGAGGTGTTGATTGACCAAATCTGCCGTATGTGGTTTTTCTGACCATATGATGGTTGAAATCGTTTCATCTAGGAGCGCCAACCTCACCCTCATTGGGCCCAGAGGCGGTAGATTCATATGCAAGGTCAGGCTCCACATGGGCGCGGCCTCGGTACCCTTGTTTACATCCTCGCGGCTGATTCTGAAATGAAACAGATCAACACTGTTTTCATGGCGTATGGGGAGTTCAAATTGCCAAACCTGCCTTGTGGAATCCTCGCTCGGCAAGGAGCTGAGCTGATTGGTTTGGATGCGCGCTATCGCACCATCCAAATGCTTGAACAAGTCGAGTAACAGCTTGGTGGTCGGACTGGCATCATGAGCGGTGACCGGCGGATTGGCCGGGACTGGTTGTGCCGGATTCAACATCTGCTGTTGTAATGAAAGCAGTTGATTGATTGGGTTTGAAGGATTGCTGATCAAGGGCTTAATAAGTCCGATAAGCTGTAGCAGGTTGAGTTTTAGATCACTATTGTTAACCTGTCTGTTGATCAGCCGGGCCTCAGTTTGAGTGCCGCTCAGCTGCAATGCTTGCAAGAGCTGGGTCTTAAATCCGGGGTCTTCTATGGGTAGGATTCGCTGCAATACACTCTGCACGGCCTGCTTTACCGCTGGTGGTAAGGGAGTAGCGCGGTTCGAGTCGCTTGCAACCTGGGACAGATGCTGAAACAGCTGGGGTAGAGGCTGTTGTCGTGGCAGCACCTGTTTCAGCGCGGCTGATTTGACCTGCTCCATGCTGGGGTGGGTGAGTACACGTAATTCGGGAAGATTGCCTGTTTTATCCACCTGCAGGGTCAAGATCTGGCCGGCAGGCACACTCAATGTGGTTTGAGCGATCAGGCGTGTGACACCGATCTGCAGCCGCATGCTGCCGTTTACGTTTTCGCTGAGCGCAGTACCCCGTACTATCTGCCCGGGCTGGAGCTGCTCTAATAGGGATTTGCCAGGCTCGATGGTCGGTAGTGGTAGTAGGATTTTAGTCCCGAATATCTCCATGGCTTGCGGAGATCCTAAACAAATACTTGATCATACCCTGCTTTTCCACAGGCGCTTGCTAACATTATATGCGAGCATGCAGGATGATGTTCATTTCTTTCCCATCGGGCCGATAGGATTAGTGTTAACAGACCCTAGGTTGATAGATAAGGAAGTGATGGAAGATCCAGGCCAAAATAAGCCTCAGAGTTGGTTCGTAAAACACGATGATATGGTTTTGGGACCACTCACCAGTGCGAGAATCCGCCACCTCTTACTGGATGGTGAGCTTGCGTTGTCGGACCAGATCAGTCCCGATAAACAGTCATGGCAGGCAATCAGCCGAATACCCAGTGTGGTGCCACTCCAATTGAGGGCGGAGGAAGGTGATTCCGAGGCCCAGGCCAAGGTGGCTGCCCGTGAACGGGCTGATGCCAGAGATAACCGACAGGAGAGGCGATTTCCCCTGCTCTCATTGACAATCGCCCTATTGATCATCGGTGGGGTTGTCCTCTATTCGCTAAGGTATGGTATGCCGGAAGCGATCGATGACTCCAACTGCAGTGCGCCACCCGCTCCCGGTGTGAACTGGCGTAACTGCCTCATTCATGATCTCGACGTGGGGGCGGCCAGCCTTGCCGGTGCCAATCTGAACAGTGCCGTGTTGCGCCGGGCAAAATTGAGCACTACGGATTTGAGCAATGCGGATCTTCGCTACGCCAACCTGAGTCATGGGGATCTTCGCCATGCACAACTGCAGGGTGCTGCCATGGTGGGGGCGAATCTCCAATTTGCCGATCTTAGGGGTGCGGATTTGAGTAATGCGGATCTTCGCTTTGCCGATCTCTCCAATAGCCGGATCGATGATGCCAGCTTGAACAAGGCAAGACTCGGGAATGCATTGTGGCTCGATGGTAGCAGTTGCGGAGAGAACTCTATTGGAAAATGCGATCCTGGAAGTGATTAGTTGAGCCGGCTATGAATTTACTCTCAGGATGACTCATTGCCGAACGACTCTGTCTCGTAGCGATAGACCTCAAGGGTGCTTGACCAGTAGTTGGCGGGTAGACCCGCTTTCTGTTTAAGATGGCTGAGAAAATTGCGGGTCTCCGGAAGAGATTCCCACACCGAGGGAAGAAAGGTTCCCCGACGCCGACCCTCAACCAGGATAAGGCCATCTACGGCTGGCCTGATTTTCCCTATCAATTCCTGCTCCGACTCAAAGGCGATGGCCTCAGCCGGGGTTAAAACCGAGATATGTATTTCAAGGTTGTCTGCCTCACGCTCGGTTAACGGGGGGAATCTTGGATCACGGAAGGCGGCCGCATAGGCATTTTCCGCCACATCCTCAACAATGGGTGCTTGGGCTTCCAGGTGTCCGATGCATCCCCGCAGAGCGCCTCCCTGCGACAGGGTGACGAAACAGGCGCGGTGTTGTTGCAATGCTGCAGGATAGTCCGATGCGGTTACCCGCAGGGGTGTGCCCTGTTCCAGTCCATGCTTGATGGAATCGGCAGCGATCTCCAGCAAGGTGGCTCTTTCCGCTGTTGAATATTGTGCATGGGGGGTGAGGTTCATACTAGGGCATGTTAACACTAATCGAAATCAAGCAAATAGCAACCTATAAATCAGGTTGTTGGCAGAGCCACTGGGGATAGCCATTACTCACTGTACCTGAATCGCTCTTTCACTCATGCAGACTGGATTAGTCGTCCCCGGTTCGCCATAATCCGCCCCTCGTTTTACACAATGGTAACTCTGATGTGGTTTAAAAATCTGCGTATCTATCTGCTGCAACAACCCTTCAATCTAAGCCAGGAAGCGCTTGCCGCGAAGCTGGAGAGTAAGCGTTTTCAGGCTTGCGGAAGCCATGACCTGATTGGCACGGGGTGGGACGCGCCCCTGGGTCGCCAATCGGAGGTGTTGGTGCATGAGGTCGGTGGCTGTCAAATGATTTGTGCCCGTCAGGAGGACAAACTACTGCCTGCAGCCGTTGTCAACGAGATCGTGGAGGAGAAGCTTGATCAGATCCAGCAGGAGGAGGGTCGGAAGGTGGCGCGCAGGGAGCGGAGTGAACTACGGGATGAGGTTTTTCATCAACTGTTACCCAAGGCGTTCAGCCGCTACACACGGCAATTTGCGATGATCGACAAACAGCAGGGTTGGATCCTGGTGGATGCAGCCAGTGCCAACAAGGCGGAAGCATTGATATCCCTGCTGCGTGAAAGCCTGGGCAGTCTGCCGGTAAAGCCGCTGGAGGTTGCCACATCCCCGCCCTATGTGATGACGGAGTGGTTGAAGCGACCTGACCAATTCGGCGATTTCACCCTGCTCGACAGCTGTGAACTACAGGACCGCAGCGAAGAGGGGAGTGTACTCCGATGTAAGGGGCAGGATCTCACCGCGGATGAAATATTGGCGCATATCGAGGCCGGTAAGGAGGTGGTAAAACTGGCTGTTGAATGGGAGCAGCATATGTCCTTTGTCATCGATGCGGATATGTCTATCAAACGTTTGAAATTTCTTGACCTTATCCAGGAACAGGCAGCAGATTACCAGATCGAGAGTGAGGCCGATGCATTCGATGGCAGATTCACGCTGATGAGTTTGGAGTTTCGGCGCTTCTTACCCCGCCTGTTCGAAATCTTCGGCGGAACGGTTCAGTCCGAGGCTTAACAACAATCGACAAACTATCCCGGGGATTTAAATTCCACCCCTGTTACCATTTACTTGGCCAATAACCTGGTATTAATCATGGTTTATTGACCTACGTCAATGTTTGACTGGCCAAGAAACCTTAGGCTCTCCCTACGCTCACGGTTGGTCGTTTCCGTGTTAAGCGCTAGTCTGGCGGGGACTGTGACCCATCTGCCTCCAAGGTCACTCCCCGCCTGTTTTTTTACCTGCTCAATAGCCGTAGTAATCCATAAACCATTGCGCGAAGTTGGCCACGCCATCTTCAAGTTTGGTATCCGGTTTGTATCCCGTGTCTGCAATCAGATCAGAGACATCCGCATAGGTGGCAACCACATCCCCATCCTGCAGCGGCAGCATGTTGAGCTCGGCCTTCCTGCCAAGACTCGCTTCCAGTAGCTCGATATAACGCATCAACTCCTCAGGTTTGTTGTTGCCAATGTTATAGAGTCGATAGGGTGCAGTGCTGGTGGCCGAATCGGGGTGATCGCTATCCCAATCAGGATTGGGCTCGGGAATACGATCCAGCACCCGGATGACGCCTTCCACGATATCGTCGATATAGGTGAAGTCACGACGATGTTTGCCGTAATTGTAGACGTCGATGGGTTCGCCGCGCATGATCTTGTGGGCAAATTTGAGCATTGCCATATCAGGCCTGCTCCATGGGCCATACACGGTAAAGAAGCGCAATCCGGTGGTGGGAATACGATACAGATGGCTGTAGGTGTGTGCCATCAACTCGTTGGCTTTCTTTGTGGCGGCATAGAGACTGACGGGATGATCCACGTTGTCGTGCACAGAGAAGGGCATGGAGGTGTTGGCGCCATATACCGAACTGCTAGAAGCGTAGACCAGGTGTTTCACATCATGATTGCGGCATCCCTCCAGAATATGGCCAAATCCCACCAGGTTGGAGTCCACATAGGCGAGGGGATTCTCGATCGAATAACGGACCCCGGCCTGGGCGGCGAGGTTTACCACCATCTCAGGTTTGTATTTGGAAAAGGCCTCGGCCATACCCTTGCGATCCTCAAGCTCGAGGCGTAGGTCGGTGAAATTTGGGTGATCCAGGGTTCGTGCAAGGCGGGCCTTTTTCAATTCCACATCGTAGTAGTCGTTGAGGCAGTCGATACTGATGACCTCATCGCCACGATCCAAAAGACGTATCGCCAAAGCTGAACCGATGAAACCGGCTCCGCCGGTGATGAGTACTCGCATGATAAAAATTCCTATTTACCTAATTCATGATCGATTCCGACAGACCTGGCAACCCGGTTCAAGGACCGCTTGTCGTTGATCAATATTGCTTGCTAAATCGTCAATCGGCAGTTCAGCCGGTGAGGTCATCCACGTACCAGCTCATTGCCTCAGTCAGGCCCTGATCAATGTTATGGGAAGGTTGATAACCGAGCAGGCGTCTGGCCTTGTCGATATCAGCCAGAGAGTGACGCACATCACCTGGACGAAAATCCCTGTATGAGGGCGAGATTTCACTTAGATAGGGGAAGTCATCCGCCAGGATGTCCCTGATCTTGGTGAACAGCTGATTCAGGGTAGTGCGATCACCCACCGCAATATTATAAACCTGATTGGTTGCATCCGGATTATCCGTGGTGGCGGCGAGTAGGTTGGCCTGGATCGCATTGTCGATGTAACAGAAGTCTCGGCTGGTCTCGCCATCGCCGTTTATAAAGAGCTCATCCTTGGCAATCATGGCGGCCACCCACTTGGGTATGACGGCAGCATACGCGCCATTGGGATCCTGACGCCGGCCAAAGATGTTGAAATATCTCAAGCCAATGGTTTTGAAGTCGTAACAGCGGGCAAACACCTGGGCATAATGCTCGTTCACCAACTTGGTTACCGCGTAGGGTGAAAGCGGATTGCCGATTCGATCCTCAACCTTGGGCAGACCTGGATGGTCTCCATAGGTAGAGCTCGATGCCGCATAAACGAAACGTTTGACTTGCGCATCGCGGGCTGCAACCAGCATATTCAGGTAGCCGCTGATGTTGCTTTCGTTGGTGGTGATAGGATCGGCCAGGGAGCGAGGCACCGAGCCCAGAGCCGCCTGATGCAGTACATAGTCGACACCTTTGCACGCCTGGTGGCAGCTGTCGATGCTGCGGATATCGCCTTCGACAAACGTATATTGATTCCACTGTTCCGGTGTGACGCTGTTTCTGACCTTTTCGAAGTTATGGGCATGACCGGTTGCGAAGTTATCCAGACCTATGACTTTCTGTCCAAGCGACAACAAGGTCTCGAGTAGGTTTGAACCGATGAAGCCGGCGACACCGGTTATGAGCCAGGTCGACGGCTCGGTTTGCAATCTATCCTTCAGGCTGTCATAGGCTGTCATAGTCTTGCATCGACCGCATCGGATGGGAGTATGTTCTTGACGTCGAAGAGAACCCCGTTCTCTTTACATAGGGCACGGATCTTTTCCGCTCCCATGTGTTGAAATTCACGGTGCGCGACAGCAAGAATAACCGCATCATACTCACCCTCATTGATCTCGCTGACAGGGCGCAGCCCATACTCTTGCTCAGCTTCCTGCTGTGAAACCCAGGGATCATAGACATCCACCTGAGCGCCGTAATCCTCGAATTCGGCCACAATGTCCACCACCCGCGTGTTCCTCAGATCGGGGCAGTTCTCTTTGAATGTCAAACCCAGTACCAGCACCTTGCTGTTGTTGGATGCGATACCCCTTTTCATCATCATTTTAACCACGCTGTGCACCACATAGGCGCCCATGCCATCATTGAGTCGACGCCCTGCGAGGATGATTTCCGGTTGATAGCCGATCGATTGGGCCTTGTGGGTGAGATAGTAGGGATCGACACCTATACAGTGGCCACCCACCAGGCCGGGTCTGAAGGGTAGAAAATTCCATTTACTGCCGGCAGCCTCAAGTACTTCCAGGGTATCGATATCGAGGCGGTTGAAGATCAATGCCAGTTCATTGATCAGCGCGATATTCACATCCCGTTGGGTGTTTTCAATCACCTTGGCGGCTTCCGCGATCTTGATGCTGCTCGCCTTATGGGTGCCGGCCGTGATGATCGAGCGGTAGAGTTCATCCACGAAGTCCGTTACCTCTGGGGTGGATCCTGAGGTGACCTTCTTGATGGTCGGCAGTCGATGCTCCTTGTCTCCCGGATTGATACGTTCCGGACTGTAGCCGACATAAAAATCCTGATTGAATCTCAATCCGGAATCGGCCTCCATGATCGGTACGCAAACCTCTTCCGTCGCGCCTGGGTAGACGGTGGATTCGAAAATGGCAATATCGCCCTTTTTCAGTACCTTTCCAAGGGCATGGCTGGCGCCGATCAAAGGTGACAGATCGGGTTGCTTGTGCTCGTTGATCGGCGTGGGAACTGTAACGATAAAAACGTTACATACTCTTATATCATCGAGACTGCTGGTGTAGCTCAGGTGGGGTACCTGTTGCAGCTCTTCCGGTTCCACTTCAAGGGAGCTGTCCTGTCCCGATTTAAGCTCAGCGACCCGGTCCTCGTTGATATCCAGCCCTATGGTCGGATACTTTTTGCCGAATTCCACTGCCAGCGGCAGTCCCACGTAACCAAGGCCGAGCACACCGATATGCACTTTCCCGAGATCAAACATACTTTTTCCTTGTTATTGAGAAAAATCTGGCTAAAGAGGTTGATTGTCAGTAGCCTGTAAAAGTGACAAATGATAACTTGGCATGTCAGACAAATCGAGGGATTTTTACTCCCGAAAAACCTGTAATTACACTGTAAAACAGTTGCCATGCCAGATGCTGACAGCTGCAGTCAGACACCGCCGGAAAGGCACATCAAGCCCAATACATGTCAACCAGGTAGAGTGGTTTGTAAGATTGAGCGTTGCGGGTTTGATGCAGCGGATTCCGTTCTTCCTGTCAGATCAATCCAAGATGGAATAAAAAACTGAAATGATTGCCTTGGTTGCACTGCATGCCGGCTACAGCCACAGCTCACTGGCGCTACAGTCAATCGCTGCCTATGCCAGGCCCGAGCCCTATTACGACAGGTTGCGGCTTTTTGAGGTGTTGGTCAACAGCAATCACCAGCCGCTTCTGGAGGCACTGGTCGATCTACAGCCTAGCATCATCGGTTTTTCCACCTATTTGTGGAATATTGCTGCCGCCATTCACCTGTCAAAACTGCTCAAGCAGCTCCTCCCTGATGTGGTGGTTGTGTATGGCGGTCCGGAGGCCGGTCCAAGAGGTGAGGCCTTGCTGGCCCAGATCTCAAGCGTTGATTTTATCATTCAAGGCGAGGGGGAGGTGGCATTCAATGATCTGGTTAAATGTGTGCTCTATGGAGACGGGGAGTTGTGCAACATCTCCGGACTGATCTATAGAGACAAGGATCGGATTTTCAGCAACCCTGTGAAACTGGTTCCCGTGGATGAACTGCCGGCGCCGATCGCCCAAGGCATGGTGGATACAAGTCGACCACTTGTGTATTGGGAAACCGCCAGGGGCTGCCCCTACAAGTGTACCTTTTGCACCAGTGCCACAGATCGTTTGCGGCCCTTTTCCATGCAACGTATAGAGGCCGATCTGAAACAACTGGAGCGGCTTGAAAACAAGACCATCAAGCTCCTCGATCGCAGTTTTCATCTCGGTCAGGAGAGGAGCAGTCAACTGTTGCAAAGATTTGCCGATACGGGATCGGGATTGCGCTTTCATCTTGAGTTGAATCCGGATCGCATCTCCCCCCGGGCGATGGCAATCTTTGCCCAGGCGGAACCCGGTAAATTTCAATTCGAGATCGGTCTGCAGACCCTCGACGAGGCGGTGTTGGATGGGATTCAGCGCCAGATGGATATCGCCAAATCACTGGATAATATCCGACAACTGGTGGCGATGAGGCGCCATCCGGTCCATCTCGATTTGATCGTGGGTCTGCCTGGGGAGACGGCCGAGCAGTGTGCCGCATCACTTGATAGCACTTTTTCTCTCTATCCGGACCATCTGCAGCTGGGTACATTGAAACTGCTGCCCGGTACGCCGCTGCGGGATCAGGCCGACACGCTTGGTTATCGATGGGACCCGGATCCACCCTATGAGGTACTCTCCCACCCGCAACTCTCATTCGCCGGGATAGCCCGATTCAAGCGTTATGCCGAGTTATTGGAACGCTTGTGGAACAGTGGTCATCTGCGCACCTCCCTGGTTGGGTTGGTAGAGGGATGTTTCGAGGGCTCGGTGAGTCGATGTTTCGACCAATTGATGCGGGTGAGTGGAGCGGGCCTGGCCCGGGACAACCTGCAACCGGATACCCTGTTTGAGCATATGACCGGATTCATCCAACCCTACCTGGAACGGCATTCGGTATTGGCGGAGGGGTTGTTGTGGGACTATAGCCACTTCAGCCCGGTGACTGGCAAGACACCGGCCTGGATCGCAGCACATCTAAGTGAAACCGCCAGATTTATTGTCGATGGGAAACCCAGGAGACTGCCGATCATAAGTCTGACAGAAGAGGGTGTTGAGCTGATACGACGATTTAGCAATAGGGTCGAAAGAGCCGGGCGCTATGGGGTGTGGCCGATGCAACATAAAAAGGGCAAACCGGTCGAGGTCATCTCCCTTGAAGAGTGAGTCAGGCTAGGGCTTTCCGGGACGCTTCAAGTCAGGGATTCTTTCACTATTGCCTGCCTGGATGTTGTCAGCAAGCGCGAGAATCTCCCCATCCGCGAAGTGGCGGACCAATCTCGCGATTAGGTGACGCATATGGGTTACCACAGCCCCGCGGCCAGCCAGCCCGCATGCCGATGCACAGTCTCCCCAGGGTTGTTTTTGCAGCACACGTTTGATCAGCAGCTTGGCATCCGCGCCCGCGACTATCCCCTCGGCAAGAGCGGCAAGGGCGATGGTTTCGATCCCGTGCAGACTAAGCTCATATCCCCGCTGGGCAAAGGCGAAGGCGATCAGGTCGAGCCAATCCTGGTGCTCAAGGGTTGCGGGAGTGGGGTGTTCCATATCCTCCAGTAGCGGGGCGGCCAAGCTGCTGGATAGCCGGTTCAAACCATCACCCAGCAGGGCGGGCAGCTGTCTGGCAAAGCGTTGTCTGGCCTCAATAACCATCTGCGTACCGGATTTACTGATTGGCAGCAGAAACATCACAGATTGATGACTGCTGCTGGTGCCGGCGCGTAAACCGATGCGTACCGTTTGCAGACCGCATCGGCACCAGAACCTGATCAATTCCGGTGTGGCGCCGAAGCTGGTTCCCAGGTAGTCAAACCCTGATTTTTCCGTCTTCTGTCGGACCGATTCCACCAGCAGTTTACCAAGGCCTCTGTGCTGTATGGCCGGATGGATCGCTATGCGTATGACCCGCATGCCTTTCAGGCGGGCTGCGGCTGGCAGTCCCAGATGCGCGCTGAGGGATTGGGCCAGCAGATGCCCCCGGGGTCTGCGCCGGCCCAACCAGATCTGTTCCGCCATCTCCTTGGAGAAGCCGCCCTCGGCGGCCAGCAATGCCACGCCGACAATGAGGCTGCAATGACGTACCAGGACGATAGACAAGTTCGGGCCATCCAGGAGATGCCGGAGGTCCAGGGGGGTGGTGCGATAGTGGGCAATGACCAGCAGTCCGAACAGTTGTTTGAGATCCCTCTCACTCTCCAGCAACTGCTGTTGGTCGGGAAACTCAACCGACACTTGCTGGGGGTCAGCGCCTGCAACCTCGGTATCTGCTGCTGGCGAGGCATCCAGGGCCAGGAGTCTGAACACCAGCCTCTCGAGGGGATCATCCCGGGACCAGCGTATCGGTTCGGAGAGGGTGATCTCCCGCCACTGGGGTGTTGTGCGATCGAGGTGGCCTTTGAAGCGGATGTTAAACCCAAGGCCGGTGCCTTCATAACCATGCACCGTAGTGGCGAAGACGATGCGGGGGTAGTGGGCGAGCAGCTCTTTGAGGAGGTTGGTCGGGATAGCGGCTGCCTCATCCACGAGCAGCAGATCCGCGGACTGGGGGTTGGATAGGAGATGATCCGCTGCATGGTAAGTTATGCAGGCCTCGTCACTCTGCACAGATGTGGCAGTGCTTTTGGCCCCTGGCAGCAAGTTAATCACCTGTTCGAAGAGGGCAGCAACCGCTCTTTGCCTCGGGGCCGTCACCAGGATGTTTTCGTACCCCTCTCCCATCAGCCGGGCAGCGGCGATCCCCAAGGCAGATGACTTGCCACGACCCCGGTCTGAGGTGAGCACCAAGGGTCTTTTTCGATGTCCCTTGACCACATGGATGATGCCTTCCACCGCCTTGAGTTGGTCCCGGGTACGGCATTCTGGATGGGTGAACGGGTGATGTTGCAGGGGGGGAGTATGAATATGCAATGGCGCTGAGGATTCGGTGTCCGGAGTAACAACCACCGTGTCAGGATCATGCTCCAATATCTGTGCGATCCTCTGCAGGAATCGGCCCTGCAGATCAGCGGTGTCGTAGCCGGCAACCAGGATCCGTTCGGCTTGTGGATCAGGCTGGGTGTGCCACTGGGCCAAAGGTGGGGTCAGTAACAACAGCAGACCGCCACCACGCAGGGTTCCGCTCAATGCACCGAAGGCGTCCGGATCGAATCCACTATGGGCGTTGTAGATAAGCAGTCCGCACTCCTGACCCAATTTTCTGAGCGCCTGCTTGTTGCTCAGGGTCGTTATGGTCTCTGGGGCCGCCTCACCGATCCAAAGGGAGTCGGAGCTGTTCAGCTGATGCTCTGCAACCCTCGCCTGGGTGATACACCAGGCGGCATCCCCAGCCAGAACCAGCAGGCGTCTGTGCCGTCGCTGTCCGGCCTTGGCGTGGAGCATACTCAGGAGGTTGGTAAATGATGAATTAGTGTTAATAATAAAAAGCTTACAATATCTTTATAATGTTTTACATTATGTGTGGGCTTTACATTCCTCCACTTTCGAAGTAGAGAGAACGCTCCCAATAGTAACAGTGTAAGGGTGTAATTATTATGTCTGGTGGCGTGGTGGCCGAACAGATCCGGGTGCAGGGCCTGGTGCAGGGTGTGGGTTTTCGCCCCACGGTCTGGCGTCTGGCGCGGGAGAATGGGCTTCGTGGTGCGGTATGGAATGACAGCCAGGGTGTGGAGATGCATATTTGCGGTGAACAGTCGCAGATCGATCGCTTTTGCCAACAACTGTTGTCTCAGCCTCCCCCCCTGGCGAAGATCGATTCCCTGACCCGTCATGCAACGGATCAGCTGCCGCAACAGGAAGAGTTCATCATTACCGAGAGTCGCTCGGGAGAGGTGCAGACCGGGATCGTGCCCGATGCGGCAACCTGCGATGCCTGTCTGCAGGATATGGCGGATGCGCAAAACCGGCGCTATCGATATCCCTTCACCAACTGTACCCATTGTGGACCGCGTCTGACCATCGTCGAGGGCATACCCTACGACCGGGTCAATACCAGCATGCGCCATTTTCCCATGTGTGAAGCCTGCGAGGCGGAGTACCGCAATCCGGGGGATCGGCGTTTTCATGCCCAACCCAATGCCTGTCCGGTATGTGGCCCCAGGATCTGGCTGAGTGATCCGGCCGGCAGACCGGTGGAGGCGAGCGCGCCGGGAGAGGATGCGATACAAGAGGCGCAGCGGCGCCTGGCTGCAGGTGAGATTCTGGCAATCAAGGGTGTCGGTGGCTTTCATCTGGCCTGCGATGCCACCAATGACCAGGTGGTTGCCCGCCTGCGCGAGCGCAAGGGGCGCTATCACAAGCCCTTTGCCTTGATGGCCCGGGAGTGTCGTATTGTCCGCGACTATTGTCGGGTCAGCGAGGAGGAGGAGCGGCTGCTCCGGCATTCGGCGGCACCTATCGTCCTCCTTAGCCGAATTCCTGATGTGGCTCTCGCGGATAACCTTGCACCGCAGCAGACCACACTCGGATTCATGTTGCCCTATTCACCGCTGCACCATCTGTTGCTGGCCGGATTGGAGACACCCCTGGTGATGACGAGCGGTAACCGGGTAGAGGAGCCTCAATGTATCGACAATCAGGAAGCAGCCGAACGGCTCCAGCCACTCGCCGATCTGTTTCTGTTACATGACAGGGAGATCACCAATCGGGTCGACGACTCCGTGGTGCGTATCATGGATGGGACCGCAAGGATGCTGCGGCGGGCGCGGGGCTATGCACCCGAACCCATACGACTGCCCAAGGGGTTCGATCAGGCCCCACGGCAGTTGGCCATGGGCGGTGAACTGAAAAACACCTTCTGTCTGACCCGGCAGGGCGAGGCGATTCTCTCCCAGCATATCGGGGATCTGGAAAACCTGATCTCCTATCAGGACTATCTCAGAAATATCGATCTCTATGGGAAGCTGTTTGAGCATCAACCCCGGCAGTTGGTCGCCGATCTGCATCCCAACTACCGTTCCACCCAACACGCCAGGGGTCTGGCTGATGAGTTGGGGCTGCCATTGATCCTGGTACAGCACCACCATGCCCATGTCGCCAGTGTCCTGGCAGAAAACGGCTGGCCGCTGCAGGGGGGCAAGGTGCTCGGAATTGCCCTGGATGGATCTGGCTATGGCGATGACGGCACCGTCTGGGGAGGGGAGTTCATGATCGCCGATTACCTTGGCTATCAACGGGTAGGCATGCTTACTCCAATGCCGCTGCCTGGCGGCACCCAGGCGATTCTGCAACCCTGGAGAAATACCTTCAGTCAGTTGAGCCGACAATTCGGGTGGCAACAGGTCCTGTCCCAGTGGGGCGATTTGGAGCCGATCGATTGGCTCAACCAACAATCGGTAGAGGTGCTCAGCAGGATGATCGAAGCGGGCGTCAACTCACCACTGAGCAGTTCCTGCGGACGCCTGTTCGATGCTGTGGCTGCGCTGTTGGGGATCTGCCGGGAATCGATCAGTTATGAAGGCCAGGCAGCGATCGAGCTCGAAGCGGCGGCATCGTTCCATTGCAGAGACGGTCTAACCCCCTATGAAATGCAGGCCCATGTGGAACATGGGAATTACCGGCTTGATAGCGCAACACTCTGGCCGGGCATGCTTGAAGATCTGCGCGCCGGTCGAGGCAAGGGTGAGATCGCGTGGCGTTTTCACCTTGGTCTGGCACACAGCCTGTGTGGAGCGGCAGAGGAGATTGCGCGTCTGCATCAGCTTGATTCGATCGCGCTCTCAGGGGGCGTTTTTCAAAACAAGACCTTGTTCGAGCTCGTCTCAAATCGCCTCCAGGATGCTGGTTTCAGGCTGTTGTCACAGCGGCGGGTGCCAGCCAATGATGGTGGTTTGGCGCTTGGACAGGCCGCAATCGGCGCTGCAAGAAGCCTGATGTCCGACTAAATTTACTCATAGGAGAACTCTATTTTTCGAGGTCGTCATGCAGACCCATTTCCCAACCAAATATTGGCATCAGATCGATAACGAGCGGATTCAATGCGATCTCTGTCCGCGCTATTGCCGACTCAAAGAGGGCAAGCAGGGTTTTTGCTATGTCAGGGAAAACCATCAGGGTGCCATAGTCTTGAATACCTATGGCCGGTCGAGTGGGTTCTGCATCGATCCCATCGAAAAAAAACCCCTTAATCACTTTCTGCCCGGTACACCGGTATTTTCCTTTGGCACTGCCGGTTGCAACCTGGCCTGCAAGTTTTGCCAGAATTGGGATATCAGCAAGTCCCGGGAGACGCATACCCTGGCCGATGAGGCCTCCCCGGAAGCGATCGCGCAGACAGCCCATCGGTTGGGATGCCGGAGCGTCGCCTATACCTATAATGACCCGGTGATCTTTCATGAATATGCCATCGATGTGGCAAAGGCCTGTGCCGAATACGCCATCAAGTCGGTGGCCGTTACGGCGGGGTATGTATGTGCCGAGCCGCGACAAGAGTTCTATCGGCATATGCACGCCGCCAACGTCGATTTGAAGTCTTTCAACGAGAGCTTCTATCACAAGCTGACAGGCGCCCACCTGGAACCGGTTCTGGATACCTTGAAATACCTGAAGCACGAGAGCGGGGTTTGGCTGGAGATAACCACACTCCTGATACCGGGAGAGAACGATTCAGATCAGGAGATCAACGATCTGTGTCAATGGGTGGTGGATAATCTGGGACCCGACGTGCCGCTCCATTTCACCGCCTTCCATCCCGACTGGAAGATGCGGGACTATCCACCCACCCCCCATGCTACTCTGAGTCGGGCGCGCAGGATCGCTGTCGAATCCGGCGTCCACTATGCCTACGTGGGTAACGTGCATGACAGCCGGGAGTCGAGTACCTGGTGTCACCATTGCGGTAAGCTCCTGATTCAGAGGGATTGGTATGAACTGGGGGAATGGCACCTGGATGAGCAAGCATGTTGTGATCAATGTGGCACTAGATTGGCGGGCCTATTCGACCCTCACCCGGGGGTGTGGGGGAGTCGACGGCAGGCGGTCAGGATGAGTGATTGAAAAGTAAACACTCAAAACTTATATAGCATCGAGGTGGTTGTTATGACAATGATCAGAAAGCCCGCAGTATCCGATCTTTTCTATCCTGCCGATAGGGATATTCTGCAACAGATGGTGACAGGTTACCTCGATTCGGCGACACCACATGGGGAGCCGCCTAAAGCGTTGATTGCCCCCCACGCAGGCTATATCTATTCGGGGCCAATTGCCGCCAGTGCCTACGCCAGTCTGGCCAGGGCAGCTGACCGCATCAGCCGTGTTGTGCTTTTAGGGCCGTCCCATCGCGTACCCTTCAACGGATTGGCGACCAGCGAAGCGGACTATTTTCGTACCCCACTGGGGGATATTCCAGTGGATCGGCAGACCCTTCATGCCTTGCAG
The DNA here is from genome assembly GCA_003094555.1 of gamma proteobacterium symbiont of Ctena orbiculata. Classification (GTDB taxonomy): domain Bacteria; phylum Pseudomonadota; class Gammaproteobacteria; order Chromatiales; family Chromatiaceae; genus Thiodiazotropha. Next base: position 6,927 of record NATW01000122.1, on the reverse strand, counting down.
GAATTACCTCAGGTAGTTCAGCTTGAGGCGGCCCATGCCCAGGAACATTCGTTGGAAGTGCAGCTGCCATTCCTGCAGGTTATGTTGCGTGAATTCGATCTGCTTCCGCTGGTAGTGGGTGATGCCACGGGTGATCAGGTGGCGGAGGTGCTGGCAAGGGTTTGGGGGGGGGAAGAGACCCTGATCGTGATCAGCTCCGATCTCAGCCACTATCACGATTATCTGACGGCGCAACGCATGGACCAGGCGACCAGCGATGCGATCACTTCCCTCCGTCCTGAACGACTGGAGTATGAGGATGCCTGCGGTAGGATCCCGGTTCAAGGCCTGTTGCTGGAGGCCAAACGCATGGGTCTGCATGGGGAGTTGGTGGACTTGAGGAACTCGGGTGACACAGCGGGTAGCAAGGACCAGGTGGTTGGTTATGGCGCCTATACCTTTTCCGGATCAGAGGCGGCGTGAAGCGCCGCTACATTCGCGATCCCTGTCTCAGCCACATCGCTCACTGGATCGAATCCCAAGGGCAAGGATTAGAGCCGGATAGAGAGCAGGTGGCGCGTTTTCTCAGGCGCCTGGACCCCCAGGCCGGCGAATTCTCATTTCGCACCTTTTCAGACACCGAATATACCCGTTCGGGTTCACAGGACCCCTTGGAAAAAGCGCTCCACGGCGCCCTGGACGCCTGCTGGGATCAGCTTGTGATGCTTAACCGGCGAGGGGCGGTTGTCACTGTCACCATCAACCGGACCAATGGCGCGGCCAGGGATGTTGCCGCTATTTGTCAGGTCAGGGCCCTGTTTGTGGATGCCGACAGGGGCGGTGATCCTGGAAGATTCCCGCTTAAACCCCACATCCATGTTGCAACATCACCTGGCCGCTACCACTACTATTGGTTGGTGCGGGACGTCCCACTGCAACACTTCTCAGTCTACCAGCAACTACTGGCCAAACGCTATCAAGGGGATACCCGGGTACAGGCCCTGAATCAGTCGATGCAACTACCCGGTTTCTGGCGTAGAAAAATGATTACGCATCCTCGATTACCCCGGATAGCGGAGATCAATGATCATGATCCCTACCGATTCCACGAAATTGAAGAGCTGATTGCGATGGATAATGAGGTTATCGGTAAAACCGTGCCACACTAGCGATCCAGTGGCTTGATTTGCGCCGAAGGGCCAATCAAAAGGGGGAGTAGTTATCGGGTATCAGTATCGTGGGTTTCTTCTGAACCCGATCATCCAGGTAGGGAAAGTCGATGGTGTAGTGGAGGCCGCGGCTCTCCCGGCGGGATTGGGCGGAACGAATGATCATATCCGCCACATCGACCAGATTGCGCAGTTCCAGCAGGTCGATACTGACCCGGAAGTTACTGTAGTACTCGACGATTTCCCGACGTAACAGGTCGGTTCGCCGACATGCCCTCATCAAGCGCTTATTGCTGCGCACTATGCCCACATAGTCCCACATGAAATGGCGCAGTTCATCCCAGTTATGAGAGACCACGACCTCTTCATCCGGTTCGGTTACCCGGCTTTCATCCCAGGGTGATAGAACAGGGGGTTCAGGGGTCTCCGCATCCAGGGCATGGATATCCTGGGCGGCGAGGTTGGCGAACACCAGGCACTCCAACAGGGAGTTGCTGGCCATGCGATTCGCACCATGCAGGCCGGTATAGGCGCTTTCACCGATGACGTAGAGTCCGGCAACATCGGTTCGGGCATGCTCGTCTGCCATGATGCCACCGCAGGTGTAGTGGGCGGCGGGAACGACCGGTATCGGTTGTTGGGTGATATCGATGCCGAAATCGCGACAGCGATGATAGATGGTGGGGAAGTGTTCCTGAATGAAGTCGGCGGATTTGTGGCTGATATCCAGATACAGACAATCAGCACCGATCCGCTTCATTTCGTGGTCGATGGCGCGGGCGACGATATCCCGGGGTGCCAACTCGCCTCGCTCGTCAAAACGATGCATAAAGCGGCTGCCGTCCGGGAGTTTCAACTGACCACCTTCACCGCGGACCGCCTCTGAAATCAGAAAGCTCTTGGCATCAGGGTGGTAAAGGCAGGTGGGGTGGAACTGGATGAACTCCATGTTGGCGACCCGACACCCGGCCCGCCAGGCCATGGCAATGCCGTCACCCGTGGCCACATCCGGATTGCTGGTGTATTGATAGACCTTGCTCGCGCCGCCAGTGGCCAGGACGACGAAGCGAGCGCGAAATGTCTCAACCTGGTTGTTTTCATGATCCAGTATATAGGCGCCGTAACAATGTTTTTGCCGCTTTTCCTCACTCCGTTCACTGGTGATCAGGTCAATCGCGATGTGGTGTTCAAAGACATCGATGTTGGGCTGAGCCAATACCTGTTCCTGGAGGGTGGTTTCCACCTCTTTGCCGGTGGCATCGGCAGCATGGATCACCCGCCGATGGGAATGCCCCCCCTCCCGGGTCAGGTGGTAGCCGCTGCTGGACGTTGACGTGTCATCCCGGGTGAAATTGACGCCCCCCTTGAGCAGCCAATCGATATTCATCGGTCCATGTTCCACCACCAACTGAACTATTTTTTCATTGCACAGTCCGACACCTGCGTTAAGGGTGTCTTTCACATGTGATGCAATACTGTCCGCCTCGTCCAACACCACGGAAATCCCGCCTTGTGCATAGTAGGTATTGGTCTCCTCAAGCTCGCGCTTGGAGATCAGGGCTATTTTCAGGTGTCCGTCCAAGTGCAGTGCCAGGCTCAAGCCTGCTGCGCCGCTGCCGATGATGAGGACGTCGTGCTGGTGATCAGTTGTCATATTTGCGGGGTAGAGTCGTTACGGTGATAATGCCCATCCATATGTAAAGCATCCTAGCTCAATTTGACTTTTCATTGAACTAGATCAATTCAAGCCGGGGATTGCGAGAACTAATCAACATTAAGACTGTCAATGGGACTGTGCACAGGATGTGCCCGTCACGAGGAGGTATCGGCCCGGATGGGCGAGCGGTTAATCGATCAGGAGCTCGTTACGCGAGTTCAACAGGGTGATAAAAGAGCGTTTGACCTGCTGGTACTCAAATATCAGCAGAAGATCACCAATCTGATCTCCCGCTATATCCGGGATCCTCACGAGGTGCTGGATGTGACCCAGGAAGCCTTCATCAAGGCTTACCGGGCCATTCCCAAGTTCCGTGGTGATAGTGCTTTTTACACCTGGCTCTACCGGATCGCTATCAATACGGCTAAGAATTACCTCGTGGCCCAGGGACGCCGCCCACCTTCTGATGACGTAGAGGCCGAAGTGGCTGAACAAATGGACGTCGGAACGCGTCTAAAGGAGACAGGTACACCGGAGAATCATGTGTTGACAGAAGAGATCAGCATGACGGTGCAGAAGGCAATCGATGATCTGCCCGAGGATCTTCGTACAGCTATAGTATTGCGTGAGCTCGAAGGTATGAGCTACGAGGAGATCGCCAATGCCATGTCCTGCCCGGTAGGGACGGTGAGATCGCGCATATTCAGGGCGCGTGAGGCGATCGACAAAAAACTGAGACCATTGTTAAAACCCTAATGTCAGGCATATTGAAATGACTGAGCAAGAGTTCGAAAGATTATCCGCACTGGTAGACGACGAAATTTCACAACCCGAAATTTCCGGTGAAATCAACAAGCTGAAACATAATCAGGAGAGTCTGGATATCTGGTCACGCTACCATCTGATAGGGGATGCGATGCGTAACGAACTTGGCCAGCTGCACAATCCCGATTTAGCCCGCTGCATCAGTGAGAAGCTTGAAAGTGAGCCGGTAGTGCTGGCGCCTGCTGCCATCAAGCGTCAGACCCCGAGTAAGAAACGGGCTTTGACGGGGCTGGCAGTGGCCGCATCATTGACGGCAGTGGCGGTTGTCATGGCGCCACAGTTGATCAATCCGGGGAGTTCCGAAGCACCGGATCAGCTTGTATCCAGCAATCAACTGCCGGTCGGCGAGCAAATGCCAAAGAGTAATATCATCGCTGTAGCCGAAGATGGTACTCGTTGGGAGTTGCTGAAAAAGCCCAAGGTCGAGTCACGGCTGAATGACTACCTGCTGAATCACCAGGACCTTTCACCATCCAGCAATATCAAGGGCATCATGCCCTATGCAACCTTTGTCAGCTACGATGAGAACAAGCAGTAGATGGCATCTGTAGAGTGCATACGGAATGAGTTCTGTGGCTGTGATTAATCTTCGCCTTGGTCAGACCTGTATGGTCTTCTGCCTCTTTCTGGCAATTTCCCACGCCGTAGCTGCCGCTGATAACCCTTCGCCGAAGGAGTGGCTTGAACGCATGATGGACGCGGTTCAGAAACTCAACTATCAGGGCACCTTCGTCTATCTGCACGACAACCAGCTCGAGAGTATGAAAATCGCACATGCGGTGCAGGGCGATCGTGTGAGAGAGAGCCTGATGTCCCTGAATGGTGCGCCTCGCGAGGTGATTCGTGATGAGGAGTCAGTGACCTGCGTATTACCAGATTCCAATGAGATTTCAGTCGATAGGCGAACCCCGAGCAGCAAATTCCTGAATATCCTGCCACAGGACCTCGACCAGCTCGATAAACACTACAGTTTTCAGAATATGGGCAAGACCAGGATAGCCAACCGGGAGGCCCAGGTGGTGTTGATCGTACCCAATGACCGTCTTCGTTATGGCTACCGTTTCGCTCTCGATACCGATAGTGGTCTGCCACTGAAATCCGATCTGCTGAACGAACAAGGGGAGTTGGTCGAACAGACAATGTTCACCGAACTGCAGATAGGTGTTGCGGAAATCAGTGAACTCCATAACCGGGAGTCGCTGTTTACCTACCGATTGAAAAGCCACCCCGATGAGACAAATAAAATCCCTCTGTTGAATCCCAGCAAGTGGAAATTCATCGACTTACCCAGCGGTTTCAGGCTCAGCCTGCAACATCAACTGACAGATATTCAGGGTAACGATCCCATCGACCAGTATGTGTTCAGCGACGGACTGAGTTCACTCTCGGTGTTTGTGGAACCGGAAACCAGGGAAGAGGCGTTCAGCGGGGTATCACGCCTTGGCGCCATCAACGCCTGGGGTGGCCAGGTTGATGGCTACCAGGTGACGGCCGTGGGGGAGGTGCCTGCTGTGACTATTCTAGGCATTGTACAAGGTATGCAGCTCAAGCAGGCCGATGATTGAAGAACCTGCCACTGTCATCAGTGTTGATGATGGCTATGCAGTAGTAGAGACACAACAACGTGCAGCCTGTGGTACCTGTGCCAGTGCCAGCAGCTGTAGCACTTCCGTTCTCAGCGGCCTGTTCAAACGCCGACACAATCGATTGCGAGTCTCCAACCCCATTCATGCCAAACCCGGTGCGCGTGTCATTATCGGGGTGGAGGAGAACGTATTTCTGAAAATCTCATTTCTAGTCTATCTGTTACCACTCGTATGTATGATCGTTATGGCGATACTGATGCAGGCAGTGGCAACACATTTTATGTGGCTGACAGGGGAACTCCCACAAGTCGTCGGTGGTCTATTGGGCCTGATTAGCGGATTTTTTCTGCTCAGGTTGTTTGCCGGACAGAATCAGGATCAACCAGGTTATCAAGCAGTCATATTGCGTTCGGCTGACACTGCCAGTGTGGACTTTTCCCGGGAGTATGTCGGTTAATCGCCCATCTGCAAACAACCGAAGTTTTTCGTAACTGATATCGGTGCACTTACATTGAGTTTCTTCCAGGAGCTGTAGCATGAGACTAATTAATATCCCCGTACGCATCTTTACGGTAGTGATGCTGGGACTCATCCTTACTCTGCCTGTTCAGGCCAGAGAGCTGCCGAACTTTGCAGATTTGGCAGAAGAGAACGCACCCTCTGTGGTGAATATCAGTACCAAGCAGAAGGCCATGAGCCGTAATCTGCAGCGTTTCAATATTCCCGAACTGGAAGATCTTCCCGAGGGCAGTCCGTTGGGAGAACTGATGAAGAAGTTTTTTGGAAACCATGGTTTTCAAATGCCTGACGAGGGACCGGAAAAGCGCTCGTTGGGCTCCGGATTCATCATTTCTGATGATGGCTATATTCTTACCAACAATCATGTTGTGGATGCGGCGGACCAGATCCTGGTGCGCATGAATGACCGCAGAGAGTTTGTCGCCGAGGTGATCGGCAAAGACGAGCGTAGCGATATTGCCCTGATAAAGATCGATGCCGAGAATCTTCCGGTGGTGGAAATAGGGGATTCCAAACAGCTTAGGGTGGGTGAATGGGTATTGGCCATCGGATCGCCCTTTGGTTTCGATCATTCGGTCACCGCAGGGATAGTGAGCGCCAAGGGGCGCAATCTTCCAAGTGAGAACTATGTGCCTTTCATCCAGACCGATGTGGCTATCAATCCAGGTAACTCCGGGGGACCTCTGTTCAATCTCGATGGCAAGGTGGTGGGTATCAACTCGCAAATATACAGCCGTTCGGGCGGCTTTATGGGACTCTCATTCGCCATCCCCATTGAAATGGCAATCGATGTTGCCGAACAACTCAAGACCCGCGGGCGTGTCACCCGTGGTTGGCTTGGGGTATTGATCCAGGATGTGACCAACGATCTAGCCGATGGATTTGGTATGCAGCACCCTCGTGGCGCATTGATTGCACGGGTATTGCCTGACAGTCCTTCCGAACGGGCGGGATTACAGGTGGGCGACGTGATTCTGGAGTTCAACGGTACCCGGATTGCCACTTCATCGGAGCTGCCACCGTTGGTGGGCAGTAGTAATGTGGATAAGCCGGCATCGTTGAAGATTCTGCGCAACGGTAAAACCAAGGAGATCAAGGTCAATATTGGAGAACTGCCGGCGGAAGAGGAGATGGAGTTGGCCAGCAACCAGGCACCGAAGGTCTCGGAAAACCGTCTCGGACTGATGGTCTC
>NATW01000121.1 GCA_003094555.1 gamma proteobacterium symbiont of Ctena orbiculata | reverse complement strand
AATCGAACAGGTATTGGGATGGAGTTTTTTACAATGGTTATCTATATATTGCACCTATATTCGCCAAAATAAGGCTTAATCCATGTTAGAGAATGGAGCGACAAATCCGCACACCCTTTCGGTCTTAACGCTCACAGTTGTTGCATTAATACTTTTTAGTCGAGAGAGGATTCCGTTAGAGACTTCTTCACTATTTGTACTGACACTGCTTGCAGTAGGATTCGAGCTGTTTCCCTATCAGGGGGTATCTGGTGAAGTGGTTGGTGCAATCGATTTTTTTCGGGGCTTCGGACACGAGGCCTTGGTCGCCGTCTGTGCATTAATGGTGGCCGGGCATGGCCTGGTGCGTTCCGGGGCGCTGGAGCCGGTGGGAAGAACGCTGGCGAGATTGTGGAGTGCCAGTCCCAGTCTTTCGTTTTTGGCAACCCTGCTGATTGCAGGAATTCTCAGCGCATTTATCAATAATACACCGATTGTCATACTATTGCTGCCGATTCTGGTCAGTGTTTCATTGCAAACAAAGTCCCATGCATCCTCTCTACTCATGCCGATGGGCTTCGCAACCCTGATCGGTGGTATGAGTACTACGATTGGGACCTCGACCAACCTGTTGGTGATAGGTGTCGCGGCAGACCTCGGATTGCGTAAGATGGAGATGTTTGATTTCATCGTGCCCGCACTGATTGCCAATGCCTTGGGACTGATCTATCTGTGGCTGATCGCGCCACGAATCCTGCCAAAACGTGAGCAGGTTCTGGCGGATAGTTCTCCGCGGATATTTACCGCCCAGCTGGTCATCAAGGAGGAGAGTTTGGCGGTGGGAATGACATTGTCTGAAGCGATAGCGCTTACCCACGATGCCATGCATGTCGACAGGATTCGACGCAGTGAGACCACCTATATAATGCCCCTGCCCGATGCGGTGATCCATTCTGGTGACAGACTCCTGGTCCACGATACCCCTGCACATCTGAAAGAGTTCGAACAGCAGCTTGGCGCAACCCTATATTCCGCAGGTGACGAGGTCGACGAGGACCATCCGTTACAGGCCCATGATCAACAACTCGCAGAGGCGATCATATTCAGGGGATCACCGTTGCAGAATAGGACCCTGAATGAGATCAGGTTTGCCGATAGCTATCAACTGGTGGTGTTGGCGATTCACCGAGCCAATGAGCGGATCAAGACGATGCCGCAAGGCCTGGGTAATCTCAATCTCAGGATCGGTGACGTCTTGTTGGTACAGGGCAAGCGCAGCCAGATCAATGAGCTGAAACAGCAGTCTATCGTAATGGTGCTCGATTCCACCACCGATCTGCCCCATACCAGGAAGGCGCCTTACTCTCTGATGATCATGCTGGGGATCATTCTCTTCGCCGCATTCAACATTCTGCCCATCTCCGTGAGTGCGGTTGGAGGGGTTTTGTTGATGCTGTTGTGTGGATGTCTCTCATGGCGAGATGTCAGTCGTGCCCTGAATGCCCAGGTCATTCTGATCATCGTCGCCAGTCTGGCGTTGGGAAATGCCTTGTTGATGACCGGGGGTAGTGATTTTCTGGCACAGCTGTTTCTCGATGTCACCTACGGTGCTTCGTCAACTGTGGTGCTCAGTGCTTTGATTTTGGTGATGGCAGTCTTGACGAATGTGGTTTCCAATAATGCTGCCGCCGTTATCGGTACCCCTATCGCCATCAGTATTGCACAATCGCTTCAACTGCCAGCGGAGCCTTTCGTACTTGCAGTACTGTTTGGCGCCAATATGAGCTATGCAACACCAATGGCCTATCAGACCAACTTGTTGGTCATGAGTGCGGGTAACTATAAATTTTCCGACTTCGTGCGCGTGGGCTTGCCGCTGATTTTTATCATGTGGCTGGCCTACAGTTGGTTACTGCCGACCCTGTACCAAATTTGAGGCGCACTTATTTTGACGAATATCGGTAATGTCCGGTAATCGGGTAGCGAAAGAGAATATCCTCCAACCTGGGACCTTTACCGATGTTGTGGACGATCAGGGGGGACCCTGTAGGTTGATTGAATTTATCGGTAACGATACCAATATGTGGCAGGTTTCCGGGCAACATCCAAGTCACGATATCGCCAGGTTTGTAATCATTGGCATGGCGGGTAACAGCCAGGTTCGTTCCGTGTCGGGTGAAAAAACGCTGCAGATTCGGTACCCGTCGGTGATCGATATTTCTGTCGGGTTTTGTCAGGCCCCATATGCGCCGCGAGGGGTAGAGGTCAAAATGGGCGACCATATCCTCATGCACCAGACGTTGAAGATCAATGCCAAGTGCACGATAAGAGCGGATTAAAACATCAGTACAGACGCCAATATTGTTCGGTACATCACCGCCAGGGTAGGCGATTGGCATGTAGGATCCGTCATATCGAACCGAATGTTGGGTGCGATCCAATGACGCGGCAACAAGCCTTTCCTCGAACTGTCCTGCCAGGCAGAGGGCAGATAGCAGCAGTAAATGGAGGGTTAGTAGTATTTTCAGCATGGGGTAAAGATATCAAATCACCTCTGTCGGTCCCACGCATCATACCCCGTAAGCGTTCATGATGTGTTACTGATCAAACTGCTGAAGCGTTCAACGGTCATGTTCAGAAAGTGCTTATTCATAGGTATTCGACCTGAGCCTATTTTACGAACAACATGGAAGAGTTCATTCTGCCAGCGATCGTCATTTGAGAACTTCTCGATGACCTCTACAAGATCACCCCATGTGTCAGGTTGGTCGAGGAAGTCGAATAAATCCAGTGCATCCCTATTGGCATACCGAATGACAGCGCGGTTGAGGTCTTCCATCTGCATCATGTTTTGAGGATCATCCACGCATATTTCAACACATGGCATCAACGGTTGTTTAAACAGGTTCTTGCGGGGAGGGCTGATGGCTTCAACAATCTTGTCGGATATTTCCGACAGATTATCTGCCAGGGCCGGATTTACCGGGTCCAGGCCATACCGAATACCAGCCACAGCCAAAGACAGATATCGGCGTTGGAGAGATTTCATGTGTCAGGCTACAGGCTCGAATGAATCCCGCATGTAACCTGACGCATGGGGGGAACTATTTTTTGATCAGTCCGACAATAAACAACAATATTGCAGCACCTGCAACTGCTGTGATCAATGAACCGACCAGTCCGTTGACCGAGAGTCCAAGCAGGCCGAATACCCATCCACCTATAAATGCTCCAACGACACCAACTATTATGTTACCTAGCAGTCCGAATCCACCGCCTTTCATGAGGGTGCCTGCCAACCATCCAGCTACTGCACCGATTGCGAGAAAAATTAATAGAGAAGTCAGGTCCATGATAGGCTCCCAATAGAACAAATACCCAGGTACCAATTCTATCAATCGAGCTTGCATGTAAGCAGGATGCAAATGACAACTATTGTAAAATCAGGGTTATTCTCAATCGCCAGCCTAACCTTCATTGCCATCGGAATTTTGCCAGATCGAAACCCGGTCCGGATAGCGCGTATCGTATTTGAGCATTAGCATTGGCGCTATAATAAGTCAGAGGCTAGAGGTCAACTCGGTTAGTGGATTCTCATGTACGACACAGAAATAAGCCAGATCATAGAGTTTTGGTTTTCCGATCGGGTCAAGCCGCTGCATTTCAAGTCGACAGCGGCATTTGATCAGGAGGTAAAGGATGGTTATCTGGGACTCTGGCAATGCGCGCAAACGGGTGGGCTGGATCCTTGGATGGAGAGCAAAGAGGGTTGTCTTGCCCTGGTCATATTGCTCGACCAATTTCCCTTGAATATGTTCCGTGACCAGCCTGAGGCCTTCGCCACCGAGCAGCAATCCCGTGAGGTGGCCGGAAGTGCCATCGATGCCGGTTTCGATCAACAGATGCCCGCCCCATGGCAGGTGTTTCTCTACCTGCCGTTCATGCATAGCGAATCCCTCTCCGATCAGGAGAGATCGGTTTCGTTATTCGAATCGGCGGGCTTGCAGGCGAATCTCAAATGGGCGAAACACCATCGAGAACTGATTCGCCGCTTCGGTCGCTTTCCTCACCGGAATGAGATATTGGGTCGTACGAGTTCCGCCGACGAACTGGCCTATCTGAAATCGGATCAGGCCTTCACGGGTTAGGCTGCGATTGGTGAGAAATGCCTATCGCCCCAAGGCCTTCATGATCGCTGCAGGCACCGCAGCGAAATGGTCGATCTCCATGGTGAATGATCCGCGGCCATGGGTTGCGGAACGTAGCTCCGTGGCGTAGCCGAACATCTCTGAAAGTGGGACCTGATTGCGAATCGCCTTGATCTGTCCCGGCCGGTCCGAGACGCCATCTATTTCAGCGCGTCGATTGGCCAATTGTGCCAGCACATCGCCCAGGTGTTCTTCCGGTGTGAGCACCTCGGATCGTACGATCGGTTCCAGTAACACCGGTATTCCTTGCTCCAAGCCGTTGCGTAGCGCCATGCCTGCGGCAATCTGGTAGGCCATCTGATTGGAGTCCACGCTGTGTTCGGAACCGTCGATCAATATTACTTTGATGTCGGTAACGGGATAACCGCCGATGACACCGCTTCGGGCCGCCTCGTGAATGCCCTTCTCCACCGCCGGTATATAAACAGCGGGTATAGCGCCAGCGCTGATGCGGTTTTCGAAAAGCAGGCCTGCCCCGGTCTCCCCCGGCGTTATATCGATCACAACATGGCCATACTGTCCATGCCCCCCGGTCTGCCTGACAAATAGACCTTCAACACCCATTGCTGGTTGAGTGATGGTCTCCTTATAGGCAACCTTGGGCTGTCCGGTTCGTACATTGACACCTTGCTCTCGTTTCAATCTATCCAGCACTACCTCGAGATGAAGTTCCCCCATACCCGAGAGAATCGTCTGTCCGGTCTCATCATCGGTTTCCGCTCTGAAGGTGGGATCGTCTTCCGCAAGGTGGTGCAATGCATCCGCCAGACGGTCATTATCCTGCGCAGTGATCGGCGCCACCGTGATCTTGATGACTGGTTCGGGAAAGCTGATCGATTCCAGGAGTAATGGATGCTTGGGATCGCAGAGTGTGTCGCCAGTTATCGCATCCTTCATTCCCAACAGGGCGGCGATATCCCCGGCTTGAATGGCCTGAATATCCTCCCGGCGCTCGGCATACATCCGCTCCAGGCGTCCAATGCGCTGGTTTCGCTTGTGGCGGGGGTTGAGCACCATGGCACCCGATTGCAAGCTGCCGGAGTAGACCCGCACGTAACAGAGACGACCTGCATAGGGATCGGTGACGGTCTTGAACAGGAGTGCAGAGAGCGGGGCGTCATTACTGGGAGTGCGTAGCTCCGGTTTACCATTCTCCGGATGAACACCCGGGGTCTCGCCGATATCGAGGGGAGAGGGTAGATAGCGGATTATCGCGTCGAGCAGGGGTTGAACGCCCCTGTTTCGCAGTGCGCTGCCGCAAAGCACCGGCACAATCCCATTGCCAAGGGTAGCGCGACGCAGGGCGGCATGGATCATCTCCTCATCGGTATCACCACCTTCCAACCAAATCGAGAGCAGGGTGTCATCCACTTCGGCGATCTGTTCGATCATTGATGTTCGGGCAGCTTGCGCATCAGCCAGGTGTTGCCTGGGTATCTCCTCATACTCCCTATGCGCACCCAATTCATCCCGCCAGAGGATGAGCTGCATGCGGATCAGGTCAATCACACCTGCGAATTCCGCTTCTGCCCCCAGGGGCAGTTGCAGGGGGACGGGGTTGGCGCCGAGCTGATCGCGAATGGTTTTGAGGGCGTGTCCGAAGTCGGCGCCGACGCGATCCATCTTGTTTATAAAACAGAGACGCGGAACCCGATAGCGGTCCGCCTGGCGCCAGACTGTTTCACTTTGGGGCTCCACGCCCTGGGAGGCATCGAATACCACCACCGCCCCATCCAGCACCCGTAGGGCTCTCTGTACCTCTGCTGTAAAGTCGATATGTCCGGGCGTGTCGATGAGATTGATCTGATGCTCATCCCAAAAGGCAGAGACAGCCGCGTCGACAATGGTGATGCCGCGCTCACGTTCCTGGTCCATCCAATCGGTGACCGTGGTGCCACTGTCAACCGAGCCCAACTGATGGGTGCGGCCCGCATAGTAGAGTATGCGCTCGGTGGTGGTGGTCTTACCGGCGTCGATATGGGCAATCAAGCCAATATTGCGCACGCGCTCAATAGGAACGGCTTTGGCAGTCATAGATTAATGTCTTATTGTTGTTGCAATGTGCGAACACAACACATTCTAGTCTACTCGGGTATCTATGCGGTAACGCCTGAGGGAGAAACAGACACTTGGCCGGTGTCTGTCGTATGACAGCTGGCTGGTTCATCACATTAGTTGATGAAAATAGTGAGTTTAAATCGCTTATGGCATGGTGAAGATTGACCCCTGCTCAAGAATTTTCTATATTTTTCAGATAAATGTAGCAAAAACTTAAGATGTTTTTATAATGGCCGCAAGTTAAGTATGGGATTTAGGCTGTATTTGAATATTAGGTATTGCCTGCACAGGGATTTGGTAAATCTCTTACTGATCCATATTTTAAGTAAACTGTTTTCCAGGTAGGTGATTATGACTGCCAAAGGGGACTCAAACAGCAAGCACTTGCTGCAGCAATTCCCAGAGATCCTGACCCATATCCAGGCCAATTGGCCTGTACTGCCCTCGGGGATGTGGAATGCCACCGGTGTCAGGTCGGTTTTGCGTTACCTGAATGATCTGACACGAAAGAGTCGACAGGCGGGCCTGGTCAATATCCACCAACTCTCTCAAGCCATCGACAAGGTGATCAACGATATCTTCCAGGAGGATGCCCAACCCGATTCGGAAGAGCTTGACCGCCTCAATCACCTGCTCGAAAAACTTAAACAGGCTATTGCTGCATCTCAGTCCGCCAATGCTGAGAGTGGTGCTGTCTCTTCATCCTACGACCTAATCTATCTGCACAAAAAGGATAGCGCAAAGGATCAAATTACCAGCGCAAGCGAGAATAATGGATGGCGTGTTCTTAGTCTCGACCATGTGGATGATCTGCATACTGCACTGGTCGACGGCAAGGCGAAGGTGATGCTGGTCGATACAGACTATATTCAGGAAATGGGTGAGGTGAACCAACTCCTGGAAGAGTTGCGCTCGCAGAAAAAGAGACGACCGGAACTGATATTTCTCTCAGATCGGTGCGATATAGAGATTCGTCTCGAAGTATTGCGAACAGGTGTCACTCAGTGCTTCTCGAATCCAATCAATATCAATGACCTGATGTTGAGTATCAAGCAGGTCATCGCTCCGGAAGTAATCCCTCATTATAGGGTATTGGTGGTTGAGGATGATGAGTCTCAGGCAAAATTCGCCTGTGCCCTGTTACGTAAAGGGGGAATGGAGTGCCTGGCGATCACCGATCCTCTGAATGTGATGGAGGCAGTGGATCAGTTCCAGCCTGACCTTATCCTGATGGATCTCTATATGCCGGGCGCAAACGGGATCGAACTGACCCAGGTGATTCGTGAAAGGGATGAGACGTTGACCATCCCCATCGTCTTTCTCTCCGGCGAAGATGACTTGGAAAAGAAGTTGTTGGCACTTCACTCCGGGGCGGATGATTTTTTGACCAAACCGGTAAGACCGCAACATCTGTTGGCTACCGTTAAAACCCGAATCAACAGGGCCAAACAGATATTCACAGCGGGTAGTAGAGGATATATCGATCACTCCACGGGACTACGCAACAGAAGGGAACTGTTGCAGCAACTGGATATAAGTCACCAGGTGATGCAAAACGGAGTGACTGTTTATGCACTGTTTTCCATCACCCTTGCCGATCATGAGCAACATCCTCATATCGATGAGAGCGAGGAACTCAACGATGTAGTATTGGATATCGCGGACCTGGTAGGTGCGTTGATCAGTAAACGAGATATCATTGCCAGGACTATGGGTCACAGTCTGGGTGTTTTGATCCAATGCAGTACAGCAGCTGAGATCGAAGCGATTGGTAAATCCTTCTACGAGCAACTCGATGAGGCCCTGGTCGCTGGCTCCGAGGCAGCCGATAAACATCGCTTCGGAATCGGTTTAGAGCTGATCGATGACAATCAATTGGATGCCTATCTCCATCTGAAGCGTGCGGAGACCGCCTCACTACAGGCCTATCAACAGGGTTACGAAGGTTTTCTCCACTACAAAGAACAGGCTGCAGACGCCGAAACCAGCCAACACGCCGCCGACGATTTCCAGAAGCATCAGTTGCTTAACGCCCTGAAAACGGGGCTAATAGAGTTCCAGGAGCAACGCTTCAGTGCATCCTTTGATGTTGGCAAGGTGGTTATGGAGCAGTTGCCTGTGCCTGCGCCAGCAACCGATATTGTTTTGATTTCCGATGATATCCATCTTACCGCCGAACGATATGGAATCAGTGATCTTTTAGATCAGTATATCTGCAAGCATGCAATAAAGAGGCTAGGGGATTATGCACTCCAGGGTGAGGCAACCCAATTGATCGTTCACTTATCCGCCCATGCCGCCAATGATGAGACTATTCTCGAGTGTTTAAAGTCCGAATTGCGTAGACTGCAACTGGTAGGTACAGGCTTGATGGTAGAGTTCAATCTCCCCTCATTGGCCTCTAATCTGAAACAGGCACGTCACTTTCTCGGTGAACTCTCGGCCATGGGTATTGCCACCCTGCTTGGTAATTTCGCCTGTAATGAGACCGCCTATAAAGTGCTGGCCTATCTGAAAGCCGATGGGGTGCGTCCCCATGTATCCCTGATGCAGACAAATGCGGAAAAGATTCAGGATATCGCCACACAAGTGCACTCTCTGCATGCGAAGATCATACTCCCGGCGGTGAAGCGATTCGGCCAGATCAGTTTGCATTGGTCCGAGGCGGCGGATTACGTACAGGCCGATTATAGTGAACTAGGTTAGTCAGCGCGCCGAGTCAGAAACTCCCGCAGTGACTATCGCTCACTAGCTCCACCAGGGTTTCACCCGATACCTTGTCAATCGCCAATAGCAGTTCACAGTATTCTGTCTGTATATCCAAGGGTGTTGGATCATCGGCGCAACTGCAACCGGCAATAATCCCGCTATAGATGATCGAGACCTTGCAGCGAATGGTGGCTGAAGTCTCTACGCTATCGATGACAATGGCATTGAATGGCTCGGAGCTGACCATGCTACTCAGGGTCAGGCCTTGTTGCAGGGGGAGCTCTCCCGGGTCGATGGCTTCCAGCTCATCCTTCAGGATGGTATTGAAATCGTCGTGATTCCAGGCAATCCGTGCTTTAGGCAGGTGAATCATCTCGGCTCCATGGCTGTTCTAAGGCCTGTTAACACTAATCCAGTGCGCCCCGAAGGAAGTGCCCTTGGGGTGCGCCTTGACTGGCGCTTTTTCAGGCACAACAGTGTGCATTGGATTAGTGTTAACAGGCCCTAGGGACCTGAATCTATAACGAGGTACACTAGGGTCGGTTTCTAACGTATTCTAGTCGATCAGGATTATGTCTGAAGATTTCCAGCAACGTCTAGCGTCATGAAAGAGCAACAGGTTCCCACATCACAAAAGCGCATCCTACGGCTCCTGCTACTGATAGCGATTGTGTTTGTCGTCCTGTTGGCACTGTTGCTCATTCTACAGCTAACCGAATCCGCGCTCAGTATTTGGCAGATACTCGATCAGCTCTCACCGGCGCTACTGGTTCTCTATGCCATAGGCCTGTTCGGCTTTGCCCTGCTGGTTTCAATCCTGAGTTGGTTGTTGTTACGGCCGGTGAGGCGGAAACCGGTTGATCAGGGATCGAGGGATCTTCTGCCGGAGAACAGAGATGCATTGAGCGAGGCGTTGCAGCAAGCGGATGCCAAAGGGGTCGATACCGCGGAGGCACGGCAAGAGTTGCAGGAGCTCGATCAACGGGCTGAGCAACTGGCGTTCTACGTGGCCTTTTTCGGTGCCGTATCCGCCGGCAAGAGCGCACTTATCAAGGCGATTACCGAGGCCGAGGAGATTGAAGTCGATCCCCGCGCCGGCACTACCAGGCAGGTTGCTCACTACCACTATACGGATGGTGAGGATGTGGATCTGCAACTGACCGATGCGCCAGGCATACTCGATCCCAACCCCGAGCATGGGCGCATTGCCCGCGAGGAGGCAAGACGGGCTCACCTCGTGATCTATGTCTGTGACGGGGAATTGACCCGTGATCAATATCTTGAGCTGTTAGAGCTTCAGGCCCACGAACGCCCCCTGATACTGGCCTTGAACAAACAGGATCGCTTTAGCGAGGAGGAGCTCAAGGCCATCTCGACCAGGATCAGAGAGCGAGTGCCGGAGATTGAGGTAATACCGGTTCAGGCAGGTGGAAAGGAGGAGGTCACGCGTATCGATGCCTCGGGTAGAGAGTGGCGGGAACTGCGTGACAGGGAGGCAAGGATTGAAGGGCTAATGAGTGCGATTGAGCTGCGTATCGCCAGGGAGCGGGAGCGGCTCGAAACCCAGCGGGATGAGAGCCTGGTACGCTTGGGTGCAGAGAAGCTTCACCTGGCGACCCAGGCCCATCGCCAACAACAAGGGGAGAAGCTGGTGAGACAATACACCGGCAAGGCGATGATGGGAGCCATGGCGGCAATCAGTCCTGGCACCGATATCCTGATCCAGGGCTACCTCGGTGTGCAGATGGTGAAGGCACTGACCTCCCTGTATGAGGTCAAGGCACGAGAGGTGGATGTTGAACATTTTATCGAGCTTGCGAGTCAGAATGTGGGCAAACGCATGACCCTGCTGCTGGCCCTGACAGGCAATGTATTAAAAGCCTTTCCAGGTGTGGGCACAGTGACAGGGGGATTGATCCATGCCGTCGCCTACGGCCTGATTTTTGAGGGCCTGGGCAAGGCCGTGGTTAAGACCCTGCATGAGAGCGGTACCCTCAAGACCGTTCAGGCACTGGACTATTTCGAGGAGGCGCTGAGTGGAAATCTGGAAAGCCGTGCAAAACATTTTGCCCGGCTGGCTGTGGAAGAGTACAGAAAAAGAGAGTGATTCCAATCCAGGGCCCCAAGGGGAAGAGCATCTCCAGCTGGCGCGGGAGAACCTGCGCGAGCTGTTAGAGGATGAACGCCTGCCGAATGGTGTGCGCGACAGCCTGAAGGATGACTTCATGCAGGTCGAGGCGATGCTCGACAAGCTGGAGCACGGTCACCTGCATATTGCTGTATTCGGCAGAGTCAGTGTGGGTAAATCTGCGCTGCTGAACGCCCTCTTGGGGGAGGAGCGATTTGCGGTCAGCGCCCTGCACGGTGAGACGCGGCATAGCGACATGGCGCCGTGGCAGGAGGTTGAGGCTGGCGGGGTCTATCTTATCGACACACCAGGTATCAATGAGATCAGTGGTGAGGCGCGTGAGCGGATGGCCGAGGATGTGGCAGGTCGTGCCGATCTGGTACTGTTCGTGGTGGATGCCGACCTGACCCAAACCGAGTTGCAGGCCATACGCTCCCTGCATCAGCGCAACCGTCCGATTCTGGTGGTGCTCAACAAGTCCGATCGCTATACCGATGATGAGTTGAAGCTCTTGCTCGCCAGTCTGCAGGAGAAGCTACAGGGGCTGGTCGCTGCTTCCTTTATCGTGCCGGTGGCAGCTCACCCCGCGCAACGGATCTATCTACAAACGGATGACAAAGGTAGAGAGCAGGAGATCCGCAAACGCCCTCTGCCCGATGTGACCCAGCTGGCGAACAGTCTATGGCAGCTGATCGAGCGCGAGGGTATGGTGCTCTCTGTACTCAATGCCAGCCTGTTCGCCGGTGAGCTCAGTGACGAGGTTGCCGGTCGAATCGTGAAGGTGCGTCAGGAGGTGGCGGAGCGGGTAATAGGTGGCTATTGCCTGGGTAAGGGTGTTGCGGTTGCACTGAATCCGATACCGGTTGCCGATATCGTGGCTGCTCTGGCGCTGGATGCCTCGATGGTCATGCATCTGGCTCGTGTCTACGGCATGTCCCTGTCCCGGGGTGAGGCAGGAGAGCTGATAAAAACCATCGGTGCCCAGATGGCACTGCTGATGGCCACCGTATGGACAGTGAATGTGGCCGCCAGCGCCCTCAAGGCAGGCAGTGCAGGCCTCTCGACCCTGGTGACCGCAGCGGCCCAGGGGGCGATGGGCTATTACACAACCTATGTCGTGGGTAAAGCGGCCCAGCGTTATTTCGCCCAGGGGCGCTCATGGGGGAGTGGCGGGCCCAAGACCATCGTGCAACAGATCCTGGAGTCCGTGGACAAGGATTCCATCCTGCAGCAGGCGCGGGAAGAGATCCGCCAGAGGCTGCGCGTCTAAGCTGAGCTATTCAGTCCTCAAATATTAGGAAAATTCAAGGTTACTCAAAGGGAATTGGTGGGGCCCTGCCCCACTGAAACACAAGCATCACCAAGGCACCGAAGTATCTGGAGGGTACAACGGTGCGGCAAGCCGCATCCTACGCCTGCACATAGCTCTAACGCCTTTGATCCTCAGTAATTGACCTCCACCGCGGCACAAAGATAGCGCATCAGGGAGTCGGTCTGTTTGAAACCTCTGGTCACGAAGTTACTAAACGAGGTCTTGAGGATCTCTTCACTGTCGAAGGGTTTGAGGGCGATGAAGTCCTTGCGTTTCAGATCCTCCAGCAGCGGATGGTCTGCGGGAAAGCCCCTCGGCGGTCTGATCAAGCTGTCCCCTGCCAGTTGAAAGTGCCTGCGGAATGGATTCTCCTTCAGTGCCGCCTGCCAGGCTGCGGGATTGTCAGTGATGAAGTTTCTGATTTTGGCCAGGGTCTTGGACTCCGGGTGCCAGATTCCCGCACCGAGGAAACACTCACCGGGCTCGATATGGAGATAGAATCCAGGGGCATGCACATCCTTGCCCAGATTGTGTCTGAACTGAATCCCGATATTGGTTTTATAGGGGGTCTTGTCCTTGGAGAAGCGGGTATCCCGATAGACGCGCATCAACGAACCACCGGTTTTTTTTGCGATGGCGCGAAACTCGGTTGAGATATCCCTCAGTTTTGGCGCCATCTCTTCGATAAATGCGAGAGCCGGTTCTCTGACACTGGATTCGTATTGCTGTTTGTTCTCGGCGAACCATTCGCGATTATTGTTGTGTGACAGTGCTACCAGGAAAGGGAGGGTCTGTGGTGGAAAGCCTTTGAACCTATCCATGTATCTACAGGATCAGACGCCGTATTTACTGAAAATGGCGTGCCTAACCGGGCAGGTGCATACCACCTGATTACCCAATTTGGAACTGTAGGGGCAGCCTTTACCCTTACCGCAAACCATTCGCGATGTATTGTCGGTGGTTAATCTGATACCACACAGCTTGTAATCACTTTCTGTGAGACAGGCATGATTTTTGGTGCACTTTTTCGCCTCTAACAAGGTTTCCAGTGGTATATTGAAACGTCTGGGACTATGCATTGATCTCGGTTATCGTTATTTCCCCTAACCATGCCAGTGAATGCAGGGGGAATGCAATTGGAGATTACACCCAAGTTGGCACCTCACAGAATGTTAAATACCACCGATCAGTGAGGCATGCACGCCACTGCGCTTGAAGTGTGAGAGCAGATCCCTTGAATGAATAGTCTGTGGATCGTAATCAACCACCATCAGGTGAGGTGTTTTGATGTGAGCGCATGCGCTGACAACACCCCTCACCCCGGAGAGATTTTTTTCTATATTTTGTATCTGTTCATGAGATAAGGATTCATTGATATGAACCACCGCATTGGCGTCGAAATTGATCATTTGCTCCTCCCAACATTATAAATCCGTTAAGATTGAAATTAGCGTAGATGGCTAGGATTACAATGCGGGGAAATCCCAACACTTTATAGGGTTAAATCCTTATCCTGCTTAGTCTGATAGGCGGGTAATTCACAATATCACCCGTAAGTTGTCTGTTTAAGGATGGGCAGTGTGCGGTATGTTAGACATAGAATAACGAATAGTGACGAGGCTCTATGCATCTCGATACATTTCTGTTTTCAGCGTTGCTTTTGCTGATCGCAACCTCGGTTGCCGTGGCGCTGTTCAAGCATCTGGGTCTGGGCTCCATATTGGGTTTGCTGGTGGCCGGCATAATTGTCGGCCCGTATTCCCCCGGTCCGTACGTGACAGAGCATGTGGAGGATGTCAGACACTTCACTGAGCTGGGTGTGGTTTTATTGCTCTTCATCATTGGTCTGGAGATGAGGCCGCGTCGTTTGTGGGCGATGCGTAGAGAGGTGTTTGGCCTGGGACTGCTGCAGATTCTTGTGACCGGCCTGATATTGGCATTTTACTTCAATCAATGGCAGGCATCCTGGCTGCTATCCCTG
Organism: gamma proteobacterium symbiont of Ctena orbiculata; assembly: GCA_003094555.1. Classification (GTDB taxonomy): domain Bacteria; phylum Pseudomonadota; class Gammaproteobacteria; order Chromatiales; family Chromatiaceae; genus Thiodiazotropha. The sequence continues at coordinate 39,868 of NATW01000121.1, read as the reverse complement.
CTGATAGGGCTTACCTTTGCGCTCTCTTCAACCGCCTTTGTGATCCAGATTCTGCAGGAACGAGGGGAGATTGCCAGCCCCCACGGCACGACCGCCTTTTCAATCCTGTTGATGCAGGATCTGGCCATCGTGCCCCTATTGGCCCTGGTACCGATCTTTTCCGAGACAGGCGGGGTCTCCGCCGAGATCCCCGCATGGCAACAGCTGATGATCGAGATCGGGATGATTGCCATGGTTGTGGTGGTGGGTCGTTATATCCTGCCGTTCATGCTCAATCAGTTGGCAAAACAGGGCAACAGAGAGGGCTTTCTGTTGGTCGTCATGTTGGCTGTATTCCTGGCTGCCTGGGTCATGGATCAGGTGGGTCTGTCCATGGCCCTTGGGGCCTTTGTCATGGGTATGCTGTTATCGGGATCGAGCTACCGATTACAGATTCAGGCCTTCGTCGAACCCTATAAGGGTTTGCTGATGAGTCTGTTCTTTGTCGCAGTCGGTATGTCGATCGACTTTGCCGCCATCTCTAACCACTTTGGGATCTTTATTCAGCATATTCTTGTCATTGTATCGATCAAGTTTTTGGTGCTGTTTCTGCTTGCCCTCGGTTTCGGCTATTCAAAAAAGATTGCGATGCGGGTGAGTTTCTTTCTTGCCCAAGGCGGTGAGTTCGGATTTGTTCTGTTCGCTGCGGCAAAAGCCCTGAACGTGGTGGACGATACCACCTTCGTCACAGCCGTGGGTGTGATATCCGTGAGTATGCTGTTGACCCCCTTACTGATTGGCGTCAGTGATCAATTGGCAAAGCGATTCGACAGCAGCGGCGCCAAAACCGATGACTTGCGCTATCCATCGGATAAAGGCGGGGAGAGTCGACGGGTGATTATCGGCGGATACGGCCGTGTGGGACATACCGTTGCGGTGCTGCTGCATAGCAGTGGCGTGCCGATCGTTGTGTTCGATACCCATCCGGAACGTGTCGCTCAGGGTAAGAAGGATGGCCTGCCGGTCTACTATGGGGATATCAGCGATCCCGATCTGCTCGATGCCGCCAATGTTGGCAACGCCTCTTTGGTGGTATTGACCGTGGACAGCGGTACTGTCGCCTTGCGCACTACTTCCCATGTGCGCAACACCTACCCTCATGTTCCGGTGGTCTCAAGGGCGCGTGATCTCGAGGCTTGTGGCCACCTGGTCAGTGCGGGGGCAAGTCATGCCTTTCCTGAGGCACTGGAGAGTAGCCTGCGCCTCGGGGCTATCGCACTGCAGATGGTTGATGTACCGAATGACAGTGTCGACCTGCTGCTGCAGGGGGTGAGACAGGACAACTATACATTGGTGAAGTCGGATGATGATGTGGTGCGGAAAAAATAGTGATTTTATACGAATCTCGAGATATCACCGAATCAGTAAACTAGGGTATCCAGGTTAATACGTAATTATTATCAATATGTTGCGTTATAAATGTAGAGCATTATCTAGGTGTATTAACATAGTTTAACACTCGGGTATTACATTTGTAATATTTCTCGTCTAAGCTAGCTCATAACAGGTTAGATCCCGTCAAGAAGAATGTATAAAACGACAAGTGCCGAGTCAGAAGGAAGACTTCCTCCATGTCAGTCAAATTTGATATCAGGTAACTGCAGGTTAGGTTTTGCCAGTATGGGATTCGGGGAGAGATGATATGCCAAAGTTGACCAGTGGTATCACACAAAAAGAACGGCTAAAAGTAATCCAATCCATAGATATGATCAAAGCAGCACGAAACGATCATGAGAAACAGATATTGCAGCGCTATCGGGATATGGTTGCCAGAGAGTTCAATGATGTCCAGACACTTGCAGTGAGCGGTGAATAGATAATTCAAACTTCCAGGCTAGCTTTTATCAACTTGGGTTACTGCTTGCGCAGACAATGCTTGACCTTTAATCTCCTTGCTGTCCGGTCCCATTAGATAGAGATAGTTATTCATTATCTGATCGGGCAGAGGTAAGCTGGTGGGATCCTCACCGGGATAGGCCCAGGCGCGCAGGGCCGTCTGTGTCGGCCCCGGGGCGATGCTGTTGACCCGAATCTGACTGCTTTCCAATTCTTCGGCCAGTGTCTGCATCAATCCTTCGATGGCGAATTTGGATACCCCATAGGCACCCCAGTAGGCCCGGCCTTTTCGGCCCACCCGATCCGATGTGAATAGGATAGAGGCGTCATCCGCCTTGCGCAGCAGTGGCAGACAGGCCTGGGTCAGCAGGAACGCAGCGTTCAGATTGACTTGGATGACGCTGTTCCAGGTTACCGGATCGAAATCGTCGATGCGACTCAAGAGTGCAAGTTTGGCAGCATTGTGGAGCAGGCCATGTAATTGACCGAACTCCTGATAGAGGCTCTCGCCCAGGGCGTAATAGTCCTCGGTCGGTGCCTTCTCCAGGTCGAAGGGTATAAGCGCCGGTGTGGGCCATCCGGCCGCTTCTATCTGGTCGTAAGTCTGCTCCAGTCTGTGCTCATTGCGTCCCAGTAGCACCACTGTTGCACCATATTCGGCAAATTTTTTAGCCGCCGCCTGGCCGATTCCGCTGCCGGCTCCGGTAACCAGAATGACGCGTTCAATGAGCAGGTCTTTGTCGGGATTGTAGTCTTGCATGGAGTAGGTTGGTTCTTGTCGGGGGGTGCATTATAGCCGCGCGCCGTCAGCAACGATATTGAAAATTCTCATAGCAAGGAAAATTTTCAGAGGTAACTGATATTTGCGGCCTGATCAATCAACCCACTTCAATATCTCCATGGGGTGGCTGACCTGCCCATCCGCCCGCCATGCCAGGGGGTCGTCGTTTTCGTCAAGATAACCGAACAGGGCCACCAGGGTCTTGGTGCCTGCGTTGCGGCCAGCTTCGATATCCCGTACCGCATCACCCACATAGATAGCCTGCGACGGATCTATACCTGTCTGTTGGCAGGCATGCAGAATGGGTAGCGGATGTGGCTTGGCATGGGGCGTTGTGTCACCACTGACAATGGCACTGGCACGATTGTCCAAGCCCAGTTTTTGCATCAAGGCGTCAGTCAGCCAGGCGGGTTTGTTGGTCACGATACCCCAGTGAATGCCTCGTACCTCGAGCTCCTCGATGAGTGTTTCCATGCCGTCGAATGGCTTGGTGAGTACTGCAATATTGTTGGCGTAGATACGCAGGAACTGCTGTTGCAGTTCAGTGTATCCGGGATCCTCGGGATCGATATCGAACGCCACTTTCAACATTGCCCGGCTGCCATGGGAAACAGCAGGCCGCACCTTCTCGAATGGGATCTCTTCCCGACCTTCCTGGGTCAGTACCTGATTCAGTGCGGAATGGAGATCAGCAGCGGTATCGGCAAAGGTGCCGTCGAGATCGAACAGGACACATTTAACGGTCATTGGTATCAGCAGTCAGCGGCTGGGGAGCGTCATATCATTACGCTTCCCTGGTTGCGGCAACCAGATAGTTGACATCCACATCGCTGCTCAGTCTGTAGATTTGAGTGAGCGGATTGTAACTCATTCCGGTCATGCCCAGGGTGGTCAAACCGGCCTCCCGCAACCAGCCTTGGAGTTCGGAGGGACGGATGAACTTGGCATAATCGTGGGTACCTTTGGGCAGTAGCTTCAACACATACTCGGCACCAACGATGGCAAACAGATAGGATTTGGGGTTACGGTTGATGGTGGAAAAAAAGAGAGTACCGCCCGGCTTGACCAAACGGGCGCAGGCATTCACCACCGAAGCGGGATCGGGCACATGCTCCAGCATCTCCATGCAGGTCACGACATCGAATTGTTCCGGCTGCTCCTCCGCCAGGCGCTCCACCGGAATGCGTTCATAGTTGATCTCCAGGCCAGACTCCAACAAATGGAGTCTGGCAACCTGAAGGGGGGCTTCACCCATATCGATACCGGTCACCTGGGCACCATTGGCCGCCATGCTTTCGGATAGAATCCCGCCACCGCAGCCTACATCTAGCACCTGCTTTCCATCCAGGGGAGCAAGTCGCTTAATATATTCCAGGCGCAGTGGATTGATCTCATGCAGGGGTTTGAACTCGCTATGCGGGTCCCACCAGCGGGACGCCAGCTCTTCAAACTTGCTGACCTCTGCATGGTCAACATTTATCTCTTCAGTGCTCATGCTTTTACTAGATAGTGGTGTTGATTCATGGATTAGTGTTAACAGGCCCTAGGTTACACAGCGTGGCAGCCTTTTTCGAGGGCTGCCTATTTAAGCAAGCGTTTCCTTATCTGTCGACATCCGACGCCATGATGCGTTCCCGCCAATCTACGGTCTGCGCCATCATCTGCTGCGTGTCCAGGGTGGTCAGGCTGCCTTCGCTGACAACGGGCCGGCCGGCGACCCAGACATGAGTGACCTGTTCACGCCCTGCGGCATAGACCAGTTGAGAAATGGGGTGGTAGACAGGCAGGGTGTTGACTCGATTCAGATCCACCGCAACCATGTCGGCTGATTTTCCGGCTTCAAGGGATCCTGTCTCCTGTTGCAGACCGAGTGCCAGTGCACCGTTGATGGTCGCCATCGAGAGCGCCTTGGCGGCGGGCAGCGCACTGGCATCGTTCGCCACACCCTTGGCGAGGAGGGCGGCGCTGCGCATCTCGCTGAACATATCCAGATCGTTATTGCTGGCGGCGCCGTCGGTACCCAATGCCACGTTGATACCCGCCTTCATGAGCTCCACAACCGGGCAGAATCCGCTCGCCAGTTTCTGGTTCGATTCGGGGCAGTGCACCACATGGCCGCCGCAGGCGGCAAACTGCTCCAGCTCGGCCGCCTCGAGATGGGTCATATGTACCGCCGCCAGCGAGGGTGACAGCAGCCCCAGATCATTCAGTCTGGCCATCGGCCGTTTGCCGTGATGTTGCAGGCCCTGCACGATTTCGTCATGGGTTTCATGAACATGCATATGTACAGGTATCTCAAGTTCATCCGCCAGAGTGCGGATTCTCTCCAGTATGGGATCAGCCACGGAATAGGGGGCATGGGGGGCAAACGCGGTATGGATAATCGGATTGGTGCGAAATTGATCGTGTACCTGCAGGCCTTTATGCAGATAGTCGTCTCCGTCACTGGCCCAGGCGGAGGGGAAATCGATGGCGATCAGACCGAGTACGGCACGGATGCCCGCACTGCTTGCTACCCGTCCGGTGATGTCGGGAAAAAAGTACATGTCGTTGAAACAGGTGGTGCCACCAAGGAGCATCTCGGCGACAGCCAACTGGGTACCGTCGTGGATGAACTCCTCACTTACCCACTTGGCCTCGGCAGGCCAGATGTGTTCGTTCAGCCAGGTCATCAGGGGCATATCATCGGCCAGGCCCCTGAGCAGGGCCATTGCCGCATGGGTATGGGTATTGATCAGGCCGGGGATCAGCGCATGGCCCCGCAGGGTGGTTTCCTGTGTCGACTGAAACCGGGATGCCACCTGGTCGGTGGGCAGGATGGCGCTGATGCGTCCCCGGTTTACCACCAGTGTGTGGTCGCTATAGACATGGTTTTCTGGGACCACGGGAATGATCCATTCCGCATGGATGAGTTGATCGGCCTGTTCAGGCATGACGCTGTCCCTTTAGAACTGAATAGTGTGAGACACTACACTTGCTCCCTGAACAAATGCAACGGTAGCTTATTTACCTTTCACAGAGAAATAGTATGGATCTACCAAAACAGATTAATCAGGTCACGGCAGACGATGCCATCCTATGGCGGGATGGACACCTGTTTCTACTGGATCAACGTAGACTGCCGGGCGAAGTGACCTTTGTGGAATTGCACAGCGCTGCAGAGACCGCCCGGGCAATCGCAGAGATGGTAGTGCGCGGCGCGCCGGCTATCGGTATTACCGCGGCCTACGGTGTGGTGTTGGCAGGGAGTCTGGCGTTCCAGTCATCCCCTGAAGATTGGAAAGGGGCAATCGAGTCAGACCTTGAGTCTCTGCGGCGATCCCGCCCGACCGCGGTCAACCTGTTTTGGGCGTTGCGAAGGATGGCGGCGCTGATACAGACCCTGCCGGACAACAAGGACCCGGGGGATGATCTGCTGCAAGAGGCGGTGAGGATCCATACACAGGATATGCAGGCCAATCGCCGCATGGGCGAACTGGGTGCCTCACTGCTCGAGGCCGATAGTGGCGTCATCACCCATTGCAACGCGGGCGCCCTCGCCACCGGCGGCTACGGTACCGCCCTGGGGGTGATCCGATCCGCCCATAAGCGGGGACTGATCCGGCAGGTATTCGCGGATGAGACACGACCCTGGTTGCAGGGTGCCCGTCTGACCGCCTGGGAACTGTTGCAGGATGGCATATCCGTCACCCTCCTGGCCGATGGGGCCGCCGCCCATCGCATGGCCCAGGGGGGGGTGGACTGGATTATTGTGGGATCGGACCGGATTGCTGCAAATGGCGACGTGGCGAACAAGATCGGTACCTATAGCCTGGCGGTGGCGGCCAAGCACCATGGCGTCAAGGTGATGGTGGCGGCGCCGACCTCAACCATCGATATGGAGATCCCGTGTGGCAGCGAAATTCCCATCGAGATGAGGGATGCAGATGAGCTGCTCTCCTGTGGTGGGCGACAGATTGCCGCGGATGGTGCCGGGGTATGGAACCCGGTGTTCGATATCACCCCGGCGGAATTGGTTAACGCAATTGTCACAGAAAGGGGCGTTGTGCTCTCGCCAAATGAGAAAAAGATAGAAAAAATGATGATGAATCGGCCTGAGAGCCTCTGAAACTGCATTTCAGGCGTTTTTTATACAGCACAGTGTCAGGGGGCTATGGTACAATACGCTTTTTCTGACGCCTCACTCTGTTGGTGAGGGCGATAGCAAAAGACAACAGCCAGATGACCGAATTCGCTAAAGAAGTACTCCCAGTCAATCTCGAAGACGAGATGCGGCAGTCCTACCTGGATTATGCCATGAGCGTTATCGTGGGCCGGGCCCTGCCGGACGTGCGCGACGGACTCAAGCCTGTGCATCGGCGCGTGCTGTATGCGATGAATGAGCTGGGCAACGATTGGAACAAGGCCTACAAGAAATCGGCGCGTATCGTGGGTGATGTGATCGGTAAATACCATCCCCATGGCGATACGGCTGTGTACGACACCATTGTGCGCATGGCCCAGCCCTTTTCCATGCGCTACATGCTGGTGGATGGACAGGGAAACTTTGGCTCGGTGGATGGGGACTCCCCCGCTGCCATGCGTTATACCGAAGTGCGTATGGCGCGTATCGCCCATACCATGCTGGACGACCTGGACAAGGAGACGGTCGATTTCGTTGCCAACTATGACGAAACAGAACGGGAACCTGCCGTCCTGCCGGCGCGGATTCCCAACCTGCTGATCAATGGGTCGGCCGGTATTGCGGTGGGTATGGCAACCAATGTGCCGCCGCACAATCTTACCGAAGTGATCGATGCCTGCGTTGCGGTGATCGATGAGCCGGAGATCAACATCGATCAGCTGATGGCCCATCTGCCAGGCCCCGATTTTCCTACTGCGGGCCTGATCAACGGTGCCAGCGGTATCAAAGAGGCCTACCACACCGGACGTGGCAGGATCTACATGCGCGCGCGCAGCGAGATAGAGACAGATGAGAGCAACGGTAAGCAGACCATCATCGTCAATGAGTTGCCCTATCAGGTCAACAAGGCGCGCCTGATCGAAAAGATCGCCGAGCTGGTGAAGGATAAACGCATCGAAGGCATCACCGAGCTGCGTGACGAGTCGGACAAGGATGGGATGCGCATCGTCATCGAACTGCGTCGTGGCGAGGTGGCGGAGGTGGTGCTCAACAACCTCTACCAGCAGACTGCCATGCAGAGTGTATTCGGCATCAACATGGTGGCCCTGGTGGATGGCCGTCCACGGCTGCTCAATCTCAAACAGCTGCTTGAGTTCTTTATCCGTCACCGCCGCGAGGTGGTGACCCGGCGTACCCTGTTCGAACTGCGCAAGGCGAGAGACAGGGCGCATGTGCTGGAGGGCCTGGCGGTAGCGCTGGCCAACATCGATGAAGTGATCGCGCTGATCAAACAGGCCGCCAGTCCGGCAGAGGCGAAGCGGGAGCTTCTAGCCCACCATTGGCAGTCTGGCGCAGTGGAATCGATGCTTAGCCGGACAGGGGCGGACAGTACCCGACCGGAGGATCTGAGCGCCGAGTTCGGCCTAACCGAGCAGGGCTATCGCCTGACCGAGGTTCAGGCCCAGGCCATTCTGGACCTGCGTCTGCACCGCCTGACCGGTCTCGAGCAGGACAAGATTATCAAGGAGTACGAGGAGCTGCTGGATAAGATCGCCGATCTTCTCGATATTCTTGGTAGTCCCGACCGGTTGATGCAGGTGATTCGAGGCGAGTTGTTGGATATACGGGAACAGTATGGTGACGAGCGTCGCACCGAGATTATCGAAAATCGTCTCGATCTCACCCTGGAGGACCTGATCACCGAAGAGGATGTGGTGGTGACCCTCTCCCATGCGGGTTATGCCAAGGCGCAGCCGATCACTACCTATCAGGCCCAGCGACGGGGCGGCAAGGGCAAGATCGCCACCGCCACCAAGGATGAGGATTTCGTCGACAAGCTGTTTGTGGCCAGTACCCACGATACCATTCTCTGCTTTTCCAATATGGGTAAGGTCTACTGGTTGAAGGTCTATGAGTTGCCCCAGGCCGGGCGCAATGCCCGCGGCAAACCGATCGTCAACCTGTTACCCCTGGAAGGGGAGGAGCAGATCAACGCCATACTGCCGGTGCGTGAATATGACGCCGACCGCTATGTGTTCATGGCGACCAGTTCCGGTACCGTGAAAAAAACCTCACTGGAGGCCTTCTCCCGGCCTCGGGCCAATGGCATCATCGCGGTGGATCTGCGCGATGGCGACAAGCTGGTCGGGGTTGCCGTTACCGATGGGGAACAGGATATTCTGCTCTTCAGCAGCAGCGGCAAGGCGGTACGATTCTCGGAATCGAAGGTCAGGGCAATGGGCAGGACCGCATGCGGTGTTCGGGGTATCCGACTGGAGGATGAGCATCGGGTCGTCTCCCTGATCGTTGCCGCCGAAGGTGACGTGCTGACCATCACAGAGAATGGCTATGGCAAGCGCACAGCCATCAAAGAGTATCCGCTGCACGGCCGGGGTGGCCAGGGCGTTATTTCGATTCAGACCTCGGAGCGCAACGGCGCTGTGGTCGGTGCCGTTCAGGTGATCGAAGAGGATGAAGTGATGATGATCTCCGACGGTGGGACCCTGGTGCGAAACCGGGTCAGTGAAATCTCGCAGATGGGACGTAACACCCAGGGTGTGATCATGATCCGCCTCAGCAGTGATGAGCGTCTTATCGGAGTGGAGCGGATTGAAAGTCTCGACACCGAGACAGATGAGGATGTGGATCCGGATCAAACTGACACCAGTGATTGATTAGCTCAGTTCCGCACTTAATCTCCCCGACAGTTGCCCACAGAATATTTGATTGATGAATTTCCAAACTATTCACCATATTGAGAGGCTATAGATGTCACGAGTCTTTAACTTTAGTGCCGGTCCCGCGATGTTACCGGAAGAGGTTCTGCAGCAGGCGAGGGAAGAGATACTTGATTGGCAAGGCACAGGTATGTCTGTCATGGAGATGAGCCACCGGGGGAAGGAGTTCATGTCCATCGCGGAACAGGCCGAATCGGACCTGCGTGAGTTGCTGCAGATACCTGAAAGTTACAAGGTGATGTTCCTCCAAGGTGGTGCTTCGAGTCAGTTTGCCATGGTGCCGATGAATCTGACCCGGGAAAAATCTAAAGCCGACTATATCAACACCGGCTCCTGGTCGAAAAAAGCGATTGCGGAAGCCAAACGTTATGCCACGGTGAACCTGGCCGCAACCACTGAAGAGACGAAGTTCACAACCACCCCCAGCCAGTCGGAACTCAGTCTCGACCCGGATGCCGCATATGTGCACTACACTCCGAATGAGACTATCCAGGGTGTGGAGTTCCCCTATCTGCCGGACACCGCCGGTGTGCCGCTGGTTGCGGATTACTCGTCCACCATCCTGTCACGCCCGATCGATGTTTCCCGATATGGGATCATCTATGCCGGCGCGCAAAAGAACATAGGACCGGCCGGTTTGACCATTGCCATCGTCCGCGAGGAGCTGATTGGTCATGCCATCGATAATACACCGGCGATGTTTCAGTATGCGACCCATAGTGATAACGGCTCCATGTACAACACACCGCCGACCTATGGCTGGTACCTTGCCGGTCTGGTATTCAAATGGTTGAAGGAGAAAGGTGGTCTGACAGGTATGGCCGCCATCAATCAACGCAAGGCGGAGGCCCTGTATAGCGTCATCGACAGTTCCGCTTTCTATGCCAATCCGGTATCACCCGAGAGCCGCTCCTGGATGAATGTGCCATTCACCCTGGTGAACGCGGAACTGGATGCGAAATTCATCGCAGAGGCAAGCGCGGCCGGTCTCAAGACCCTCAAGGGCCACCGCTCGGTGGGTGGGATGCGCGCCAGTATCTATAATGCCATGCCCGAAGCCGGGGTCCAGGCGCTTATCGATTTCATGACTGAGTTTGAACGGGTGAATGGATAGCTGACATGTACAAGATTCTGACATTGAATAATATCTCCGTGGCAGGCCTTGATCGACTGCCCCGTGACACATATGAAGTTGCCTCTGAAATCACCCATCCGGATGCGATCCTGTTGCGTTCCTACAAAATGCATGGGATGACCATCCCTGAAACGGTAAAGGCGATCGGACGGGCCGGTGCCGGTGTGAATAATATTCCGGTGACCGAGATGACCGAAAAGGGGATCCCGGTCTTCAATGCGCCGGGTGCGAATGCAAATGCGGTCAAGGAGCTAGTGCTTGCGGGTGCGCTGCTGGCGGCGCGTAACCTGGGACAGGCCTGGCGCTTCGCCACGGATCTGTCCGGGGAAGATTCGGTCATATCCAAACAGGTTGAGACGGGCAAGAAGAATTTCGTCGGATTTGAACTGCCGGGACGTACCATGGGCGTCATCGGCCTGGGTGCCATCGGCGTCAAGGTCGCCAATGCCTGCCGTGCATTGGGTATGAATGTTGTCGGTTACGATCCAACGATTACGGTTCAAAGCGCATGGAAACTCGCTTCGGAAGTTGAGCAGGCATTGAGCGTGGATGATCTGCTCTCAAAATCCGACTTTGTCACTTTTCATGTGCCGTTGACGGATGCCACAGCCAATATGATCAATGCCGAGCGGCTGAAACTGATGAAGCCCGGGTCGGTGCTACTCAATTTTGCCCGCAACGGTATTATCGATGATGAAGCCACTGTGGCCGCCTTGGACAGCGGTCAGCTCTATGCCTACGTGTGTGATTTTCCGAGCAACCTACTGAAAGCGCATCCAAGGGTGATCACTTTGCCTCACTTGGGGGCCTCAACCAAGGAAGCCGAAGATAACTGTGCGATCATGGTGGCCGAGGAGGTGCGTGACTATCTGGAAAACGGCAATATCATCAATTCAGTTAATTTTCCCGCCATCAATCTGCCGAGAAACGGCGGCTATCGCATCGCTGTGGTGAACAGTAATGTACCCAATATGGTGGGACAGATCTCCACCGATCTGGCGAATGAGGGGCTGAATATCCTGGACATGCTCAACAAGTCCCGGGACGATATCGCGGTAACCCTGCTGGACGTGGACAAGCAACCCGGCGCTGAATTGTTGCAGACCCTGGCTTCCATCGACGGTGTATTATCGGTACGCTCATTATCCGGCAGGGAGTAGGACCAACCCGGAATTAGTCTTAACAGGCCCTAGGATCAAGCCATGAATGATGATGCGAAACTGAGTGCCATCCGGAATCGAATCGATGAGATCGATCTGCAGTTGCAGCAGCTGATCAGTGAGCGCGCGGGTGCCGCCCAAGAGGTCGCACGCATCAAATTGAAAGAGGATCCGCAGACAGAATTCTATCGCCCCGAACGCGAGGCAGAGGTATTGCGACGTATCAAGGAGCGAAATCAGGGTCCGTTACAGGATGAGGAGGTGGCGAGGCTGTTTCGGGAGATCATGTCGGCCTGTCTGGCCTTGGAACAGCCCCTGAGCATTGCCTTTCTCGGACCGGATGGAACCTATACCCAGGAGGCGGTGCTTAAACATTTTGGTCATTCGGTTCATACCGAAGCCATGGGATCCATACCCGATACCTTTCGCGAGGTCGAAGCAGGCGCCTGTCAGTATGGAGTGGTGCCGGTGGAGAATTCCACTGAAGGGGTGATTACCCATACCCTGGATACCTTCGTCAATTCTCCACTGCGTATCTGTGGTGAGGTCTCCCTGCCGATCAATCATCAACTGCTCAGTCGCGAGACCGGTATCGCGCAGATAAAGGTGGTCTACACACATGCTCAATCCCTGGCCCAGTGTCGGGGATGGCTCGATCAGCATCTTCCCCATGTGGAGCGGGTTGCCGTTGGCAGCAACGCCGAGGCCGCCAGGCTTGCCACCGAGATCGCCAATGCCGCTGCCATCGCCGGTGAGGCTGCCGCTGAGATCTATCAGCTCGGCCTGTTGGCATCGAACATTGAGGATGAGCCTGGCAACACGACCCGGTTTTTGGTGATCGGCAAGCAGGATTCAGCATTCAGTGGTGATGACAAAACCAGTATCATGTTCTCCACTCACAACAAGGCGGGGGGTCTGCATACTATGCTTACGCCGTTCGCCGAACACAATATCAGCATGACGCGGATCGAGTCTCGGCCATCCCGCAGAGGGCGTTGGGACTATCTTTTTTTCGTCGATGTGGAGGGGCATAGAAGTGATGACAATCTCGCTGCGGCCCTGTCCGAGATTGAGCAGGCGGCTACCCAGTTCAAGGTCCTCGGGTCATATCCCAAGGCAGTTATATAGCCTTTGATTCCTCACTTCGAGGGCCTTGGTTGAACACTATGACATCTCAGACAAACCCTTTTCTTGAGCTTGCCGCACCGGGTATCGATGCCTTGAAACCCTATTTGCCCGGTAAGCCGATATCTGAGTTGGAACGTGAATTGGGTATCGCTCACTCGATCAAACTGGCCTCCAACGAAAATCCCCTGGGTGTAAGCGAGAAAGTCATCCAGGCAATTGCCAATGCTACCACTGAGTTGTCACGCTATCCCGATGGCGGGGCCTTTCAGCTACACCAGAGACTGGCCGAAAAGCACGCTGTTGATCCCGCCTGCATCACCCTTGGTAACGGTTCCAATGATGTCCTGGATATGGTTGCGCGGGTATTTCTGTCGCCGGGTGTGGAATCCCTGTTTTCCCAATATGCCTTTGCCGTCTACCCCATAAGCAGTCAGGCTGTGGGTGCCAGGTTAGTGATCACGCCGGCCAAGGCCTATGCCCATGACCTTGAGCGTATGCTGCAGATGATCACCCCCACGACACGGGTGATCTGGATTGCAAATCCAAACAATCCAACCGGGACCTGGCTGTCCAGGGATGCCTTGTTCTCCTTTCTGGCTCAGCTACCAAGCCATGTCATGGTCGTGCTGGATGAGGCCTATATCGAATATGTTCAACACAGCGACTATCCCGACGGCAGCGCCTGGCTGGAACGTTTTCCCAACCTGATAGTGACCCGCACCTTTTCCAAGGCCTATGGACTTGCTTCGTTGCGTATTGGATATGGGCTCTCGAACCCTGACGTTGCCGATCTGCTGAATCGGGTGCGACAGCCATTTAATGTCAGCACCCTGGCGCAGTCGGCGGCCCTCGCCGCGCTCGATGATCAAGCCTTTATTCAGCGCTCGATTGCGCTCAACAACAAGGGTATGCAACAGTACTGCAGGGGTTTTGAATCGATGGGACTCGACTATATTCCCTCGGTGGCAAATTTCATAACGGTCGAAGTCGGTGAGGATGCTTCTAGGGTCGATCAGGCACTGCTGAGTGAGGGGTGTATCACCAGGGGGATAGCCAATTATGGTTTACCCAATCATTTACGTATCTCCATCGGTTTGGAAGAGGAGAACGATCGTCTCCTGACCACATTAAAGAAGGTGCTGAAACGGTGATTGAAAAGCTTGCGATTATCGGTGTTGGTCTGATTGGTGGCTCTGTCGCCCTGGCCCTGAAGGAGGAGGGTGTGGTGAAGGAGGTTGTCGGTTGCGGCCGCGGGGAAGCCAATTTGATCAAGGCGCAATCCTTGGGAATCATCGATCACTACACCCACGATGTGAGTGTTGCGGTAAATGGCGCCGATATGGTTTTGCTGGCAGTGCCTTTGGGTGCGATGCGTGACACCCTTAACGCCATGCTCGGTCATCTCGCGGAACATGTCGTGGTTACCGACGCGGGTAGTGTCAAAGGCAGTGTGGTGGATGATGTCAAGGGGGTATTCGGTGCAGTGCCCGGCTTTTTTGTTCCGGGTCATCCCATCGCGGGAACCGAGCGTAGCGGGGCCGAAGCGGCGTTTGCCGAGTTGTATCGGAATCGCCGCGTGATACTCACACCGCTGCAAGAAACGGATAAGCAAGCCCTGCAAAGGGTCGAACGACTGTGGCAACAGTGTGGGGCTGAGGTGGTGCAGATGAGTGTGGAACACCACGACGAGGTATTGGCCGCCACCAGTCATCTGCCACATATGCTGGCGTATACCCTGGTCGATAGTCTGGCGCGAATGAAAGAGAATGATGAAATCTTCAGCTTTGCGGCGGGTGGTTTCCGGGACTTTACCCGAATCGCATCGAGTAATCCTGTGATGTGGAGAGATATCTGCATGGCCAATCGGAGCTCCCTGAACAAGATGCTGACGCGTTTCGCCGATGAGCTGCATGAATTGGCCGGGCTGCTGCAAAGCGGAGACGAAACAGGATTGCTGGAGATGTTTGAACATGCGAAACAGGCCCGCGACAGATATGTGGATGGCGTTGATCAATAGGGATGCATGCTTTCAGTGTAATGAACGAGTGGTATCAACTTGCAACAAAAACTCAATTATCGAACACAACCCGGTGGAAAACTGAGGGGTAACTTACGTGTACCAGGGGATAAATCCATCTCCCATAGGTCGATCATGCTCGGTTCATTGGCGGACGGTATTACCCAGGTAAAAGGTTTCCTGGAAGGTGAAGACAGCCTCGCCACCTTGAACGCCTTTCGCCAGATGGGGGTGACCATCGAAGGGCCGACCCATGGCAAGGTGACAATTCATGGGGTTGGCATGCAGGGTCTGCAAGCACCGGAGGATGCACTTGATCTGGGAAATTCCGGTACCTCTATGCGTCTCCTGACCGGTCTATTGGCGGGTCAGGGTCTGGCGGTCACACTCACCGGCGACAGTTCACTGTCGGGTCGGCCTATGCGACGGGTCATCGATCCCCTCTCCGAGATGGGTGCGAGAATCGACTCTACGGCCTCCTTTACTGCACCTCTTAAGATAGTTCCACCAATCCGTTTGCAAGGTATCGACTACCAATTGCCGATGGCCAGTGCGCAGGTCAAATCGGCACTCTTGTTGGCGGGCTTGTACGCAGAGGGTGAAACCTGTATCACTGAGCCTGCGCCCACCAGGGATCACACCGAGCGAATGTTGCGGGGCTTTGGCTACCCTGTGAGATCTACGGGCAACAGGATTTGTCTGTCAGGAGGAGGGCGGTTGACCGCTTGTGAGATCGACATACCCGCGGATATTTCGTCGGCTGCCTTTTTCCTCGTCGGTGCCTGCATCGCTGAAGGATCAGAGATGGTGTTACAGCACGTGGGTATCAACCCAACCCGTGATGGGGTGATCTCTATCCTCAGATTGATGGGGGCTGATATTGCGCTACTGAATCAGAGAGAGATCGGTGGAGAGCCGGTTGCCGATATCAGGGTCAGGTCGAATGGATTACAGGGTATAGATATACCTGAGGAGTTGGTGCCGCTGGCAATCGATGAATTTCCCGCCCTGTTTGTGGCAGCAGCATCTGCCCGGGGTGAGACACGCCTGCATGGGGCGGAAGAGTTAAGGGTGAAGGAGAGTGATCGAATCCAGGTCATGGCTGAGGGGCTGCAGAGACTCGGTATCCAGGCGGATCCGACACCGGATGGTATGGTTATTCAGGGTGGAGTCATAGAGGGCGGCCGGGTTGAGAGTTACGGTGATCACAGAATTGCAATGTCATTTGCGATGGCGGGGTTGCGGGCAACGGGTCCCATCGAGATTAGCGACTGCGCTAATGTGAATACCTCCTTTCCCGGGTTTGTGTCTGCAGCGGCAGAAGCGGGTCTGCAGATCGATGAGGTGACGAAATAGTGGCTGGGGTACCGGTAATTACCGTGGATGGACCCTCCGGATCGGGTAAGGGAACCCTTGCGCAACGCATCGCTGAGACCCTGGGTTGGCATTTTCTCGACAGCGGTGCGATTTATCGTGTTTTGGGGTTAATGGTCGAACGTGCTGGTATCAGTGGTGATAACGTAGATAAAATTACAGAAATGGCGAAAAATATGCCGCTATCATTCGATCGGGGAATGGTCCTGCTGGCCGGTGAAGATGTTGCGGGGGCCATACGAACGGAGACTATCGGCAATGCGGCGTCAAAGGTGGCTGCAATCCCTCAGGTTCGTGAAGCATTGCTGGCGTGGCAGCGGAACTACGCCAAAGCACCAGGCCTGGTTGCGGATGGGCGCGATATGGGGACAGTGGTTTTCCCCCAGGCGGCGGTCAAGATATTTCTCACCGCAAGTGCCGAGGAGAGGGCGCAAAGACGCTATAAACAGTTGAAGGGAAAGGGGTTAGGTGTTAATCTCGCCCGTCTTACTGAGGAGATCAGAGAACGGGATGAGCGCGACAGCAAACGTGCCGTGGCGCCGCTCATCGCTGCGGAATCAGCATACCAGCTGGATTCGACGGCGATGAGTATCGATGAGGTATATGAGCAGGCGATGTTTAATATAAGCATGGCCCTGCCCGATCTTCAGCGATAATCCACTGACTCAGCGGTTAAGACTTGGCGGCCGGGTTTACCGGCTTAATTTTTAACCTAACTACTTGGCAGACAAAAAACTAACTATTTTAGTCCAGCCAATGCAACCTTGTGTTGCAGGAAACTCAATCCCATGACCGAAAGTTTTGCAGAATTATTTGAGGAGAGTCTCTCCAGTACCCAACTCCGCAGTGGAGCCATTATCATCGGCACCGTCCTGGATATCACTTCTGAGGCCGTAATTGTCAATGCCGGCCTCAAATCAGAAGGTGTTATTCCCCGTGACCAGTTTCTCAATCATCACGGAGAGATCGAAGTTGAGATTGGTGATCAGGTAGAGGTCGCACTGGATGCTGTTGAGGATGGGTTTGGTGCAACCAGACTCTCTCGTGAAAAAGCCAAGCGTGATCAGGCTTGGAAAGTGCTTGAAAAGGCGCATGAGGCAGAAGAGACCGTTATCGGTCGTATCAACGGTAAGGTTAAAGGCGGATTCACCGTAGAACTGAATGATATCCGTGCTTTTCTTCCCGGCTCTCTGGTCGATGTTCGTCCAGTACGCGACACTGCCTATTTGGAAGGAAAAGATCTTGAATTCAAGGTGATCAAACTGGATCGCCGCCGCAACAACGTGGTGGTCTCTCGCCGCGCCGTTGTTGAACAAGAGTACAGTGAAGAGCGCGATAAACTGCTCGAAAATCTGCAGGAGGGTCAAGAGATCAAGGGTGTGGTGAAGAACCTCACCGATTACGGCGCGTTTGTCGATCTCGGTGGCATCGATGGATTGCTGCATATTACCGATATGGCGTGGAAGCGTGTGAAACATCCTTCCGAGGTTGTTGAGATCGGTGATGAGATAAACGTCAAGATCTTGAAATTTGACCGTGAACGTAATCGTGTCTCGCTTGGTCTCAAGCAGATGGGTGATGATCCATGGGTTGCATTGGCGCGTCGTTACCCGGAAGGCACCCGTCTCTTCGGCAAGGTTACCAATATCGCCGATTACGGATGTTTCGTTGAAATCGAAGAGGGTGTTGAAGGTCTGGTGCATGTTTCAGAGATGGATTGGACCAACAAGAATGTGCATCCTTCCAAGATCGTCTCCCTCGGTGACGAGGTGGAAGTCATGGTGTTGGATATCGATGAGGAGAGGCGTCGTGTCTCGCTCGGTATCAAGCAATGCAAGCCTAATCCCTGGGATGAGTTTGCCACTACCCATAAGAAGGGCGACCACGTTTCAGGTAACATCAAGTCGATTACCGATTTCGGTATTTTCATCGGCCTTGATGGCGGCATAGATGGTCTGATTCACCTGTCTGACATCTCTTGGGATGATGAGGGTGAGGATGCGATTCGCAATTTCAAGAAGGGCGATGAAGTTGAAACCGTGGTCCTCTCGGTCGACCCAGAGCGCGAACGCATCTCGCTGGGCATCAAGCAACTTGCACAGGATCCCTTCTCCTCATTTGTGGCGGCCAACGAGAAAGGCAGTTTCGTTAGAGGTACAGTTGCAGAGATTGATGCCAAGGGTGCCGTGATTAACCTGGCTGAGGGTGTTGATGGATACCTGCGGGCCTCTGAACTGTCCCGTGATCGGGTAGAGGATGCACGCAGTGTCCTGAAGGAAGGCGATGAGATAGAAGCGAAGTTTATTGGTGTGGATCGTAAGAACCGCTCCATCACACTCTCTATCAAAGCTAAGGATGCTGATGAAGAGGCAGCCGCTATCAAGGGCTATGCACGTGATGCGGCAACCAGTGCCCCGACATTGGGTGATTTGTTGAAAGAGCAGATGGATAATCAAGGCGAATAGAGCCAGGAGTCGAAATCGATAGATTCCTAATTCAAGGGATCGGGGCCCGCACTAAAGTGCGGGCCCTGAATTATCGGCAAATTGGAGAACTGACAAGAATGACAAAATCCGAACTGATTGAGATTATTGCCAAGGAGCAGAGCCATCTTGCCTATCGTGATGTAGAGTTGGCTGTTAAGTGTATGATTGAACACATGAGTCAATCTCTGGCATCGGGAGAGAGGATTGAGATTCGCGGATTTGGTAGTTTCTCACTTCACTATCGGCCACCAAGGATGGGACGCAATCCGAAAACGGGTAAAACGGTCGCACTTTCCGGCAAATATGTTCCTCACTTCAAACCCGGCAAGGAACTGCGTGACCGAGTGAATCAGTCCTATGCGGAGAGCTTTGCCGAGCAGATGGAATAGAGTCTTATTCAGGAGAGGAATCCGTTAATTCAGGCTGTTCGTCATTGGCGCTATTTACGGCCTCTTCCTGGTCAGGCGCTGTCAAGGGTTTGTTAAGCGTCACCTCTTCGGGAAAGGCGCAGGTAAAACTGCTACCGATTCCCAGCTGGCTCGATATCCTCAACTCCCCATCGTGTCGACCGATGATATGTTTGACAATTGCCAATCCCAATCCAGTACCCCCTGATTGACGTGATCGGGCCTTATCAACCCGATAGAAACGTTCGGTCAAGCGTGGTATGTGGCGTTCCTCGATACCAGGCCCGGTGTCCGTTACGGTAAGACAAGCCTCGTTCTCAAGACGTAACCAGGTGACGGTTATCTCCGTACCGGGGGGTGAGTGGATAATGGCATTGAAGACAAGATTCGAAAATGCACTCATCAACTCGCTCTCTTCACCGAGCAACCAGAGGCTGTCATTCACGTCCAGAGTGATTTTGTACCCCCCCTTCTGTTCCGCCAGTAGCTGAGCCTGGTCGATTATCCTGCGCAGTAGCTCCGGAATGGCAACCGGTTTTTCGGCGGATACGGCATGTCCCAGTTCGAGTCGAGAGAGGGTGAGCAGATCGTTGATGATGCTGTTCATCCGGTCTGCCTGTTGCACCATCAAGGTAAAGGGACGCTCCTGAAACGGCAACATATCATTCTCGCTGAGATTCTCCAGATACCCAGCGATGACAGTGAGAGGGGTGCGGAGTTCGTGGGAGACATTGGAGACAAAATCCCGTCTGGTCTGATTGAGTTTATAAACATCGGTGATGTCCCTCGCCACTACCAGGCGCTGTGCCTTCTTTCCGCCAAAGGGGGTAACCCGAAGCGAGATGATTACCGCCTTATTGGTCGGGGAGGGTAGCTCAAGAGGTTTCGAGTAGTCTGGATTCTTCAGATACTCAGAGAGCTCTTCATGTTTGATATGTACACTCAATGGAGTATTTTCATCCCGCGGCCAACTGATGTTCAAAAGCTGGTTGGCAGCTGGGTTCGCCCACTCGATGCCGGCGGATTTATTCAGTAATATCAATCCATCGGGAATAGAACTGGTTACCTTTCTGAATCGCGAAGCAAAGCGGCTGAGTGTCCTTTTGCGTTTCCGGCTCCTGGAACGGAATCGTGAGAGTTCTTTGAAGATCAATCCCCAAATGTCCGCTGGGTAGGGTGGATCAATGCGTGCACCCTGGTTGATCAGATAGGCAAGCTTGGTCAAGTAGTAAGCATGTTTGGAGAAATAGGCAATAAAGGCTAATGCGATCGCTACCGGTATCTGTTGCAGAAGATACCCTATAGGAATGAAGATGAGCAGGCTTCCGAGCAGATGATTGATTTCAATTTTCAGATAGTCCCTCATGATGAAGGCCGCTCTTGTTGGATGTTGCCAGGGGTAAAACGATAACCTACACCACGCACGGTTTGTAGAAAATTCTTATGGCCTGAGGGAGTGAGCTGTTTTCGCAGGCGTCGAATATGCACATCTACCGTTCGTTCGTCAACACTGGCAGTGGCACCCCAAACGTAATCCAGAATCTGGTTGCGACTATAGACCCGGTCCGGGTGAGTCATGAAAAAATAGAGCAAGCGATATTCAGCCGGGGAGAGATGCAGGGGGGAGCCGTTGATTGAGACGCTGTGGCTGTTGGGTTCGATACACAGACCGGCAAATTCCACACCTTTATCTGTCTCTGGTGTGCTATTCCTGCGGATCACTGCTTTGATGCGGGCCAACATCTCCTTGGTTGAAAAGGGTTTGGTGATGTAATCGTCCGCGCCGCTGTCCAGACCATTTACCTTGTCCGATTCTTCAGATCTGGCTGTCAGCATAATGATCGGAGGGGTGTTTGACCGGGCCATCTGTTTCAATTCCCTGGTCAGTTCCAATCCTGATCTACCGGGGAGCATCCAGTCCATCAGGATCAGGTCATAGGTTTGCTGAGATAGCAGGCGACGGGCCTCCTGGGTGTTATCGGCTTCATCAACCCCATATCCCTTCGTTTCGAGAATATATCGAATCATCTCCCTGACCTCGGGTTCGTCTTCTACCATCAGTATCCGTTGCATTTGTCTGTGCACCAAGCTATTTGATGGAGTGGGAAGAGACCCCTACCATGCTATTGAGGGAGGCTATACTCTTTTCCTGAGGTTTGAGAGATTGCTGTGGGAAAACTTTTTAGCCCATGTTTAAACTGGATATGCTAATTATATGTTATACATAAGGAATATCACTAATATATTGACTATTTTACTGGGTAGTATTGCACCATAAAATAGAAAGGATATATTAAAAAATGGCTTGTATGGTTGTGATTCAGTGCCTTAGCAGTGATAATCACAGCTTGGGCCGTATCCGTCAGGATTAATATAGACACTTCGTGGAAAGTTATCTCATTCTGGCACTGCTACTAGTGCTCTCAGGCGTATTTTCTGGTTCAGAGACCGCTCTGATAAACCTATCGATGGCTCGTGCGGAAGCGCTGTACAAGGAGGGTAGGAATGGAGCTCATGCCCTCTATATTCTGAAAAAAGACCCGAGCCGCATGCTGATTACCATTCTGATCGGCAACAACGTAGTCAATATCGCGGCTTCTGCCATGGCAACGGTTATTGCGACCGACTATTTTGGTGATTCCGGCCCCGGTATAGCCGTGGGTGTTTTGACCATTCTGATCCTGGTATTTGGCGAGATTACACCCAAGAGCCTGGCGACCCGTTTCTCTGAACGGATCTCGTTGTTTATCGCCCCGCTGATAGTCGGCTTCATGCGCTTCATCTATCCCTTGGTCTGGCTGTTCCTGCAGATCACGAATTGGGTGCAATCGTCCACCAAGGCAATGGATGATCCCCTGGTAACTGAGCACGAGGTGATCACCATGGTGGAGCATGGTGAGGAAGAGGGGGTTATCGATACCGGCGAGAGGGAGATGATCGAACGAATCTTCAACTTCAACGACCTGAAGGCCGAAGATGTCATGACCCCCAGAAGGCAGGTCTTCCGCCTCGACTGCCGACGTACGATACGGGATGTCTTGCCAGAGATTATGCGCGAGGGATTCTCACGCATTCCGCTCTACAACGAGGATCCGGAAGAGATCATCAGTATGGTATTGCTGCGTGATCTGATCAGAAATGTCGTATCCGGTGAATTGGACGTACCTATCTCCGAGCTGGGGCAGGAACCCCTCTATACCCCATCCAACACAACCATCGATGAACTGATTCGTACCCTCAAGACCAAAAGCATCCATCTGGCCGTGGTGGTGGATGAACACGGCGCCATGCTGGGAGTGGTTTCCCTGGAGGATATGCTGGAAGAGTTGGTGGGTGAGATATATGACGAGACTGATGAAAAGCCCAATGACCTGATGGTGTTGGGCGAGGGCAAGGTATTGGTACAGGGAACTGCTGAACTGCGTGTGGTTGAAGAGTACTACGACATGGATATACCCGGTAAGCCCACTGATACAATCAATCGTTGGCTACTCGAGCACACGGAGAGAATTCCCGAAAAAGACGAGAAGTTCGAATTAGATGGACTTGAGGTACATGTGCAGGACGCCTCCATGCGACGCATTCATCAAGTGGTGCTACGGCGCACCGCCGCCCGTCAGGATAAGGTTGCGCTAGACACTCAGGACAGATCCTGATTGTTACTTTTCAGGCGCTGTTTGAAATGGTTCATGAGCTTTTCGCGCATGCGCTTTTCCCGATGTTTTTTCGCCGCAGCCAAACGCCGTTCAACAACACCGATCAGGGTCTCCTGGCAATTGAGAGATGTCTCACCTGGGTCGGGTGTACGTCGTACATAAGTACCGTCGGAAGTCATATCCCAGGCGTTGTGCTTATCTCCCAGTTGCACATCCAGAATCAAGCGGATCTCCTGGCGCAGTGCCGGTGATTCCACCGGGGTCAATACTTCCACCCGCTGCATCAGATTGCGTTGCATCAGATCGGCGGAGCCGATGAAGTACTCCTCATCGCCACCGTTGAGAAAGTAACTGATGCGTGCATGTTCCAGGAAGCGTCCGATGATGCTCACCACGCTGCCACTCTCACTCAGACCGGGTATGCCGGGACGGAAACGACAGGTATCCCTGACGATGAGTTCAACCTTGACGCCGGCTTGGGTGGCTTTGTAGAGGGCCTTGACGATGTCTGGGTCCTCAAGGGCATTCATCTTCATCTGGATATGCCCGGGATTTCCATCCTTATGCAATCCGATCTCCCGCTCGATCTTCCCCACCAGGGATTGTTTCAAGTTATAGGGGGCCGCCAGGATCTTACGATAGCTGGGTGGTGGAGAATAGCCGGTCAGATAGTTGAACAACTCTGTCAGATCCTTGCCTGTCTCCTCGTCACATCCAAGCACGCCCAGATCGGTATAGAGTCGCGCAGTGCCGGCGTGATAGTTGCCCGTGCCTATATGATAGTAGCGGCGTAGCTGGGAGTAGTCCTTGCGTATCACCATGATCAGCTTGCTGTGTGTCTTCAATCCCAACACACCATAGGTAACATGGATACCCGCCTGTTCCAGATGTCTTGCCCAGCGAATATTTGCCGCTTCATCGAAGCGTGCCTTGAGTTCTACCAGCACCGCTACCTGTTTACCGTTGCGTGCCGCCTTAATCAGTGAGTCAAGCACATTCCCTTCAGCGGAGGTGCGATACAGGGTCATCTTTATCGCTAATACCTTGGGATCCTCCGCTGCTGTGTGCAGAAAGCGTTCCACCGTAGTGGCAAACGACTCGTAGGGGTGCTGCAACAGCAGAGAGCCATGCTCCCTGATGATATGAAAGATATTGCGCCGATCATGGGCCAACTGGGGATGATCGGACGGGTAGTGGGGTGGATCGCGTAGCTCCGGAAAATTCAAGCTGGCGATTTCAAACAGGTCGCGAAGGGCCATCATGCGATCGACTTCAAACACATCCTGTTCTTCATCGAGACCGAGCTCAGCGGCCAGCATTCCGCGGTGGGTGGGGTTCATCCCCACGGAGACCTCCAGGCGTACGATGGGGGCGAAGTGACGCTCACGCAGTTCTGTTTCAATGGCCTCCAACAGATCATTGGCCGATTCCTGATCCAACTCCAGGTTGGCGTTTCGCGTAACCCGGAACAGGTTGCATGACTCAATCTTCATGCCAGGGAAAAGCATATCGAGATTGTTGGCAATCAGGTCATCGAGGGTGACGAAGGTATAACTTTCATCCACCTGGATCAGACGTGGTGATACATCCTTGCTGACCGGCACCTTGACCCTTGCCATATGCAGGTCGTGACCGCTGGGAAAACGCAGCGTGACCAGCAGATTCAGGGTTTGATTGGAAATAAAGGGGAAGGGATGGCTTGGGTCCATTGCCAGCGGAGTCAGCATTGGAAATATATTCTGCTGGAAATGTTCGCGTAGGCTTTGTTGTTGGGCGGCATCCAGGGCCTCGTATTGGCTGATACGTATCCCGGCTTCCTCCAGTTTGGCCTGCAGTTCATAGTAGATGCGTTGCTGCGCCTGCTGCATCTCGCATATTACCTTATGGCACTCGGTCAATTGCTGCCTGGGGGTCCTGCCATCAACGGTTGTGGCTGTGAGGCCGGCGGCAACCTGTTGCTTAAGACCGCCAATCCGTTTCATGAAAAACTCATCCAGGTTGCTACTGACGATGGCGAGGAATTTAATCCTCTCCAGCAGGGGATTCTTCTCCAACTCGGCCTCGTTCAGCACTCGTCTGTTGAATGCAAGCCAGGTCAACTCTCTGTTGAGGTAGAGATTGGGATCGTTCAAATCGATTTCCGGGGTCTGTTCAACCCCATTATTTGTTTGGTTGTTTATATCGATGGTGGCTTGATCTGGTTGGGACATGGTATTGACTTGGCTATGTTAGGTGAATGTTGATTTCCATACTTGCTTAAAGTATAGGCGTGCCGGGCTGCCTTGCCACTTGTGTCTCGCTAGGGTGTGACTTATAAAACAAAGACACTGTCTTTGGGTCTGAAGTTCTCCAACTGATTCATCTGGTCCAGCATGGACAACAAAAAACCGCTGCTGTTGATGCGACCCAGACCGCCGCTATTGCATGCCAGCTCGGAAAACTCCATGCAGCCATCCACTCTGCCACGAGGGTTATAGATCAGACTGGGTATCGGGTCTCCGGTATGACGGCCTGTATTGGTATCGGTGGAGTGATCGGCAGTAATGGCAATCACCAGCGAGTCGGTGATCAGTGGGGCTATTGCATCATCGATCTTCAATAGCATCTCCCGTTTGCCGGTGGGATCGAGATCATGAGAGTAAATATCAGTGGCTTTGATGTGCAGATATACCATATCGTGATCATCTAGTGCCTGTATTGTGGTTCTTACCTTGGCATTCAAATCTGTATCATGGGCAGCAGTAAATTTATCATTCATGAAAAGGTCGTAACCCAACAGCGCGCCAAGTCCAAGCACCGTTTTCTCCCCGGATATCACGGCAGTTTTCATTTTCAGTTGATTCAGCAAGGGTTTGACCTTCGGCAGTTTGCCCGGGCCTCTGCAGATAATGCCATTGGCTGGCGGTAAATTATTATCGATTCTTTGACGGTTTACCGGGTGTTGGGAGAGCTTCTCATGGATGATCTCTATTAGTCGATTCACTGCATTAGAAGTCCTAACTGCCGCCCTGTCTGATGGGTCGTTGGGCACACAGGAGAGCAGACCTTTGGTCTTGTACAGGTTGCCTGGATCAGTATTCGATATATCGTGGGAGAGACCACTGCCTTCGAGTTGTAAAACAACGCGGTGCTGCGTTGCCGGGTGCAGGCTGGCTGTAATACCATCGCCCAGATCGACCCGACCTATAGTTGCAGCCAGTGATTCGGTACCTGTGTTGATCCGGCCCGCCCTGCGGTCGAGAATATCGTAGTGATCTTCATCCTTTTTCAAGGTGGCAAAATTGCAGCGAAAGTAGAGCGCCTGGTCGTTGTTGTTCAAGCCCACGCCGGATGCCTCGATTGGACCCCGTACCAACTTCATTGTGTGCTGTTTGGAGAGTCCGAATAACAGACAGATACCGGTGTGTGTGCCCACCGGCATGCCGGGGAATAGTGGATCGACCAGTCCGCACTGTCCCGCACTCGCCAACCTGTCCATATTGCGTGTTTCGGCCACTTCGAGGGGAGTCTTACCACCGAATGCAGGAATGCCCCGATCACCAAGACCATCAAGGATAATCATCACTCCTTTTTGGGTTGTAAACAATTGTCAGCTCCAAATGTCGATGATTTCTTCTATTGAGTGCGATCTGCCTGCTGAGATATGCAGGTTAGTAGTTATTCTGTACCGAAAATATCTTCAACCTTAGCATGAAAATCCTTCTGTAACACTTCGATAATCGAGCGCATTACTCGATCTGTGGTTTTATCCATATCGTCGTTGGTGATGATCGGAATGGCGTTGTTGTCTGCCTCTGAAAGCAGGTGTGACTGGAGCATCCAGATCGATTCAAAATTCGATAGATAATCACTCTGAGCAGTACGCTCGGGGGCTGTGACGCCGCGGTCTTTCAGTTGGTGTTTAAGCCTGTCCTGTTTCAGTACCGCCAGCATGATCGGAACAATCACGGCATTCTTTTCATCTCCGAACCGATTTACCAGTGCGGGGGAGACGTGGATGCCTTCAAGTATCAGGGAGACCTGCTCACTCAATGCGCGCTGTATCACGGCCTCACAGGGGACGGATACCAGCTCGGACTGATGTATGAAGCCATGAATCATCCTCTCTTCAGGCGGTTCCTTGGACTCGGTCGAACCGGGAATTGTGCGCCAGGCATTGAATGAGGAGGTATGCAGTTCCGGAAGAAGCTTTATCGGCACCATCATACGCATGACTTCCCTGAGCATATCCGTGGACTGTGTGCGAATGATATTCAAGCGGTGAGCCACCTCGGTCGCGATAGTACTCTTGCCACAGCCGGTTGTGCCGCCGATCAAGAGGATCAAGGGACGTTGCGAGTGCTTATAGTCAACCCATACCAGGTAGCGCTTCGCCGCCTCTTTGCCATAGTGCTGCCTCAGCTTTTCATAGGTCAGCTTACCAATCTCGCTGCTGTCGACGATATCGTGAGAAGATTCCGCCAACTCCTTGTAGACGTTTTGGGTAATATAGGCCGCCCTGTCAGAACCGAGGCCACTCGACTCGAGGGTGCGCCGATACTCCACCGTTGAGAAGGGCATGAGATTGTTGTTGTGGTCTCGTACCCTGATCTTGGTGGCAGCTGGAATGATGCTCTCGTAATTTTCGATAACCTCCTTTTCATCCAGCTTTTGCAGTTCGGATATAATAATTCGGCGCAGCTCCTCAGTGGTGATCTCGTCAACATTATTGATCTGCTGCCGAATATCGGAAGAGAGTTGGTAGGCTGTGTCAAATGTAAGCCCGGCATCAGTCAAAGAGCGAGTCAGGATGCCTCTGAGAAAAGGTGTTCTAATATCATCGGATTTATCGAATACAAGTGTTTTTGCCATATTACTATCAGTACCCGGTAGGCCATGTCTGACTGCCTGTATAAAGGCATCGAATTGTTACTGTAACACTCATACAGCAATTTTAGATAACAGGATAGGTTACAGATTATCCTCCCACACATAAATTGCTTCAGCTTTGTTACCTGGTGCAAAGAATTGAAGTTGCTTAACCAGTGATTTTACCAAGAGTATTCCGCGTCCACTGTAAATGGTCTCATTTGCTACCTCTTGTGACAGGGAAGCGTAGTCAAATCCATGCCCGCTGTCTTCCATTGTAATAACAATATAGCCGCCATCGGTGTTTCGATGAATTCTCAATGCGATGCGTATCTTTCCTTCAGTCAATGCCTCCAGGCGCTGCTCCCGTTGTTGGAAGTAGTTGGTAAAACCCTCCTCGCCCTGTTTAAGCTTGGAATCCATTTGTAGCACGCCATGATCCAATGCATTGATATAGAGTTCCGTAAGGATGGTGAACAGTGGGCGCCGATGCTCATGTAACCCTGCGGTCTCCTGAATGTAATTGATCAGTATGGGTACCGGATCGGCCTGGCGTAGTTGTGAGCCGTAAAAAATCAGTTGGAATTCGATACAGTCGGGCTGTTCATGGGAAAACAGTTTATGGGGCATATCGCCACCGGTTACAATATGGGGTGATGGCGATTCCCGTCCGGGCAGGAGATCGGGGAACAGGGGTACTTCGACAACGCTGATGTCGTCGTCTTGAGGGGCGTCCTGGCAGAATGCTTCAAGATCCCTGGCGAGCTTATCCAGTATATAAGTGTTGCTGTCACTCTTAATGATGGCTTGAATGAATCGTTCCTGACCGAACAGTTCACCTTTCGAATTTCGGGCTTCGGTAACACCGTCAGTGGCGAGAATTACCCGGTCACCCTGTTTTACCCGCAGGTGGTGAAAGTCATCCTTGAAATCGATATCCGGGGCGATGCCCAGGGGAAGTGATTTCGACACGATTTGATGTTTGATATGCATGCTCTCGTTTTCGACCAGAAAGCAGTCAGGCATACCGCAGTTGATAATGGAAATATGGTCTAACTGGTGGTCGACCTTGACAAACTGCGTTGCCAGGAACATGCCGGTGGGTAACAGGTTGTAGAGCTTGTTGTTGATGGCAGAGAGTATCTGCTGGGGGGCAAATCCCTTGCCAGTCATGGAGCGAAATACCTCAGAGGTTGGCAGTGCGCCCAGTGCGGCCGCCAATCCATGGCCGGTGAAGTCACCCAGCAGGACATGCATATCTTGTGATGGGGCGTATGCGGTCAGCATAAGGTCGCCACTGAACACGCTGGCCGGTTTTAATAAACTATGGATGCGGTCGAGGCCTACATTACCGGCGATCACTGCACCGCTGAACACCTGTTCAGCAATCTCTTCGTCACGTTGCATCCGGCTGTAGAGCATGCGGGTGTCCTGATGCAGAATGCGAATACGCTCCATCGCCTTAACCTTGGCCGAAAGCACGGTAAAACTGTAGGGTTTGGAGAGAAAGTCGTCGCCACCTACCTCGACACAGCGGGCCAGGGCCTTTTCATCGGACATAGCGGTGAGGAAGATAATAGGGATGAACTCGTCACCGGCTAGGCGCTTGATCTCTGTAGTCGCTTCATAGCCATCCATGACCGGCATCATGACATCCATAAAAATGATATTCGGGCTCTGTTGCTGGAACAGCTGTATCGCCTCGGCCCCGTTTTCAGCCTCGATCACATGGTAGCCGCGCTTCTTTAACAATGCCTTGAGAATCATACGGTTTGTCACCTCATCCTCGACAATGAGTGCAATACCGCCGTGTTGAGGTTGGGTTGAAATCATTGACATAGTGGTTACCGTAGTTGTTATTGCTATACAGTCAGTATGGTATTGGTAAATGTAACAAACCTAAAAACCGGTTACCCGGTTTACTCAGCTTTTGCATATCTCACGACTATTTTCCTACTGCGGATCATAATGAATATACAGGAATTAAATGTGCCCGGTTTTACTCCTGATGTACACTAGGATCTATTAACCAGGCTTGGGATCAGCATGCCGTATAAGCTTTTTGCGCTATGAAGATACGCCAATTCGAACGGGAAACCCATACGTGGCCGAAGATTCACTGACAATTTCCTATCCATCAGAGAGCCGGGCAGTGTTGGTGTTCAAGGGGTCCTGGACCCTGCAGGATATGCGCTTCGATTGGCAAGGATTGAAACAGGAGTTGAGGTCGCATAGTGGTCTCAAGGCGATTGCCCTCGAAACCGGTCAGCTGGCTCGCTGGGACAGTCAATTTTTGAATATCGTGCAGCATCTATATGATTTCGCCCACGAGCAGAGCCTGCAACTGGAAACGGAGGATCTACCCGATGGGGTTCGCAGGCTGCTTAAACTGGCACGGGAGGTCCCTGAGCGTAAGGGTGCGCGGCGAAATTCAGAAGCCTTTTCATGGCTCTACCGCATCGGCGCACTGACCCTCAAGGCGTGGCGGGAATCGGTACAGTTCACCCGGTTTGCCGGTGAGCTGACACTCTCCCTGTTACGACTGTTCTCCGGCAGGGCGAGTTTTCGCGGCATCGACTTGCTGCGTTTCCTGCAGGCGGCCGGTCCGGAGGCACTGCCCATTGTCAGCCTGATCGGTGTCTTGGTTGGGGCGGTGCTTGCCTTTGTGGGTGCCTTGCAACTGCAGATGTTCGGCGCCGAGATCTACGTGGCCAATCTGGTGGGTTTGGGGTCGGTACGGGAGATGGGGGCGATGATGACCGCCATCATCATGGCGGGTCGAACCGGCTCCGCCTATGCCGCGCAGCTGGGCACCATGCAGGTCAATAATGAGATCGATGCGTTGAAAACGTTCGGTATCTCTGTGGTGGACTTTCTGGTCCTGCCACGCTTCCTGGCGCTACTGATCATGTTACCGTTACTCACCCTTTGGGCTGACATGCTGGCGATTGTTGGTGGTTTGATGGTCGGCGTCTGGGTGCTGGATATCTCGCTGATCGAGTATTTGATTCAGACCCGGGAAGCCATGGGCTGGAACGACTTGGCTGTTGGCACGGTGAAGAGTGTGCTGTTTGCCATTGTGATCGCGATGTCGGGTTGTCTGCGTGGACTGCAGAGCGGCAGAAACTCCTCTGCGGTGGGGCAAGCCACCACCTCAGCGATGGTAACGGCGATCCTGCTGATTGTCATATGGGATGCCCTTTCGACGCTGATATTCAATCAACTGGGGATCTGAGCCATGCCAGGGAAAAGTGCAGCGCCAAAACAGCGAGCAGCAACCCATATCGAGGTCAGGGATCTGACCATGGCGTATGCTGATTTCGTGATCCAGCGGGATCTGAATTTCACAATTTGGCAGGGTGATATCTTTGTCATCATGGGTGGCAGCGGTTGCGGCAAGAGTACCCTGTTGCGCCATTTGATCGGACTCAAAACACCGGCAAAGGGGGAGATTTATTATCATGGGGAGGCATTCTGGCAACTGCCTGAGGATCGGCGTCAGGACCTGATGCGACGCATGGGGGTGCTGTATCAAAGCGGCGCCCTGTGGGGCAATATGACACTGGCGGAAAATATCTTGCTGCCCATCGAGACCTATACGGATCTGTCTCCGCTGCAGGCGCGGGAGCTGGCCACCTATAAGCTATCCCTCGTGGGACTCAAGGGTTTCGAGGACTACCTTCCCGCCGAGATCAGCGGTGGTATGCAGAAACGTGCCGGTCTCGCCCGGGCCATGGCTCTCGATCCCGAACTGCTGTTTTTCGATGAACCCTCGGCTGGACTGGACCCGGTCAGCGCCAAGCGTCTGGATGATTTGATCATCGAGTTGAGTGAGAGTCTCGGAACCACCATCGTGGTGGTGACCCATGAACTGGCCAGTATATTCGCGATTGGCAATAATTCGGTATTTCTCGACCCTGAATGCAAAACCATGATCGCTCATGGCAACCCGAGTGAACTGTTGCAAAGTTGCAGCGATCCCAGGGTACAGGCATTTCTGACCCGGGGCGCGAATGCCTCATCAACTTCAGGAAGCTGAACGATATGCAATCGAAGGTCAGTCCAAGTCTCATCGGTCTCTTTGTCCTGCTATCCCTGGGATTGGCTCTAAGCGCGATTTTTCTTCTCTCCGACGGTAGTCTGGCGCATAAATCCACACGCTTTATTCTATTTTTCGAAAGTGATGTAAAAGGGCTCCAGGTCGGTTCGCCGGTCAATTTTCGTGGTGTCAGGGTCGGCAAGGTCGAGTCCATGTCGATCACCTATTTCAAGGAGAGCCAGGAATTCAGGATACCTGTCATTATCGGCATCGATGATACACGGGTTGGGATCGACGGTGTGCATACGGGAAGTGGGGTGTTGATCGGATTGGATGACCTGATCAGGCAGGGACTGCGGGCGAGGCTCAATTTGCAAAGCCTGGTCACCGGCAAACTGGAGATAGAACTCGATTTTCATCCCGACACCCCGGTTCGGCTGATGAATACTAATTCAGAATACCGGGAGATCCCCACTATTCAATCGAACATGGAGCGAATCGCCACTGCCCTGGAGGCGGTACCCATCGAAAGGATTATGAAACGCCTGTCAGGGATCCTGGACAGCATCGATGAGATGGCCGCCAGCGGTGAGCTGATCCGACTCAAGGACTCACTCTTGCAGATAACCCAACGTCTCGATAGTGTCACGCAACAGCTGCATAAGGTGACACCTCAACTCATCGCCGGTAGCACAGGCACCCTTGAGGAAGCACAACAAATGCTTGCCGAGATTACCAACACGGCAACCCAATCACAGCAGCTGTTGGTTGAAACCGAGGCCAGGCTGACAAAGGCGTTTTCCAGTTGGGAACGTACCATGAAAAATGGTGAGGCGACTATTTCTCAAATAGGGGAGGTGGCATCGTCCGCTGACAAGCTGCTGAGTCAGGAATCACCGATACTGACTGAAATGACGGTCACCCTGCGTGAGCTGGGGGCGGCGGCAAGATCCATTAAGAATATGTCGGAGTACCTGGAGCGCCATCCTGAAGCCTTGTTGAGGGGGAAACAGTAATGCAATCCATAGTCTGCGTGCGACCTTTGATATTCGCCCTATGTCTCTCTCTGCTGTTCACAGGGTGTGCCGGGACCTCGTCCCAACCGACCCGTTTCTATCGTCTCGATGGTCAGTTGGAGAAGGCACAAACCATCTCCCTGAAACCCCTGCCTGGGCAACAGCTGGTGGGTATCGGGCCTGTCAGTTTGGCCGGCTATCTGGACCGGCCTCAAATCGTGGAGCGTCAGTCACCCCATCGATTGGCGCTGAATGATTTCGATCATTGGGCAGGTTCTCTGCAGGAGAATATCGTTCAGGTTATAACCGATCAGTTGCGACAAAAGCTTGTTGATATGCAGGTTATCTCCTACCCATGGCATGGCAGTATAAGACCTGATTACGAGGTGTTGCTAAGGATCAGTCGATTCGATCGTGAGAGTGGCAGGGTGTGGTTACAACTACGTTGGACCCTTGTTCGCCGCGCTGACAACAAGCTTCTGGAGATGCAGCAACTGGTCATCGAAGAGCCTGCTCGGGGTGGTAGTGTGGAAGCGGGGGTTGCCGCCGCCAATCGGGCCGTGGGGCAGTTGGCAGAGCGAATAGCCGCTACCATACTTGCCCTGAAGCGGTGATCCCTGGGTTGCCTAGGCTAAACGCTAAGTTTAGTTCCCCTGCGCCAGCGTGGGAAGGAGAAAAAACCGGGACAAGCCATTCAGTTACTGGGTTGCAGGACTGGGTTTCACTTGCCCCTGGGACTGGGCCGGCGGAATGATTGTCGGCACCGGTATCGGGGTTTCTACAGGTTCCGGTTGTGGCGGCTCATAACGCTCAGCGTTAACCAATATACCAAGCACCGGGTGGTCGATGTAATAGAGCTTGCCGCTGCGCATGCGTCTGCTCTCCTGCAGGCGATAGTGCTTATAGCGCGGAGCAAAGCCATAGTTATCACCACTCGCTTGCGGATCGCTGCCACTGGCGAGTTTGTGCAGGGCGATATCCGCATTCAAATGGAGATACCGTTTCACACTGAATTTCAGGCTGCCCTCGAGTTTGGGCAGATTGAAATCCGTAGCCTGGGCGCCATTTGCCGGCAACAGTGAGAAGAAGACCTGTTTCGCCTGGTCGGGACTCTTTACCGGCTGACGCCATGCAACATGGTAGAGAGGGCGGTAATCCCGTGATCTGCGCATTTGACCCCAGGCACCGCTCAGGGATTTCTCCTCAGCGGGCAAGGCACGGAAGGCGATAGGTTTGTTACCCTTCAGGGATTGTCCCTTGGTGAACCAGGTGGCATCGCTAGACTGGGGTCTGCCCGGATCATTGGGCCAGCCTTCGGTGGAGCCTGCACCCGGCGCAATGCGTTCGAAGATAAGCACCTCAAATTGATACCAGACAGGGGCGTTGTCCCTGTTATCAGCCTCAGCCTGCAGTAGCAAAGGTTGTAGAAGGATTGTGCCTATCAGCAGGGTGTGTAACTTTTTACGCAACTGTCTCATCTGCCAAGCCTTGATAACCCATTCATGTCAATCACACCATTATACAACTCTGCTGACACAGGAGAGTGTCCCGGTAACGGTTTCTGCATGTCGCCCTGAGAGAGCCGGAAAACGGCTTCAGTCTATCAGGCTGTCCAGCAGGGCGTGTATTTTTTTGACTCGCCCGCCGGGCAACTCCAGGTCCGCCTGGTAGCGAAGTTTATCACTCCCATCCATCTTATATGTACTGGGCCGGCTCTGTATCAGACCGATCAGCTTGGCGGGATCGAGTTTTGGATTCTCATCAAACAGCAAGCGTGCCCCTTTGGGGCCGGCCTCGATCTTGCGGATACCCAGTGGGTGAGCGCGTAACTTCAGCTCGGTAATCTCAAACAGATTCTTTGTCGCTTCCGGCAACAGACCGAAGCGGTCGATCATCTCGACCTGCAGGTCCCGCAACTCGGTCTCATCCTTGGCGCTGGCGATGCGCTTGTAGAGCACCAGGCGGGAATGGACATCGGGAAGATAGTCCTCCGGCAACAGGGCGGGGATGTTGAGTTCAATCTCAGTGCCATGGTCCAGGGGTCTGTCCAACTCCGGTTGTCTGCCGGCCTTCAAGGCTGCAACCGCCCGATCGAGGAGTTCGGTGTAGAGTGAAAATCCGATCTCCTGGATCTGACCACTCTGCTCTTCCCCCAATAACTCGCCGGCACCGCGGATCTCCAGGTCATGGGTTGAAAGGGTAAAGCCGGCACCAAGATCTTCAAGAGATTCAATGGCTTCTAGACGTTTCTTCGCGTCTGCCGTCATACTCCCGGGCGGGGGTGTGAGCAGATAGGCATAGGCGCGATGGTGGGAGCGGCCAACCCGACCACGAATCTGATGCAGCTGGGCCAGTCCCAATTTATCCGCCCGGTTGATGATCATGGTGTTGGCACTGGGTACGTCGATGCCGCTCTCTACGATGGTGGTGCAGACCAGCAGGCTGAAGCGTTGGTGATAGAAATCGCGCATGATCCCTTCCAGCTTACGTTCACGCATCTGACCATGGGCGACCTGGAGGCGTATGCCGGGAAGCAGGGATTCGAGTCGTTCAGCCATGTTCTCAATGGTGCTGACCTCGTTGTGCAGGAAATAGATCTGACCACCGCGTTTCAACTCCCGCTGGCAGGCCTCGATGATGAGACTGTCGTTCCATTGGCTGACAAAGGTCTTGACCGGGTGTCGCAGGGCCGGCGGGGTGGCGATGATGGAGAGATCGCGCATCCCCGACATGGCCATGTTGAGGGTGCGGGGGATGGGGGTGGCGGTCAGGGTCAGCAGGTCCACCTCGCTGCGCAGGGCCTTGAGTTTCTCCTTATGGCGCACACCGAAGCGATGCTCCTCATCGATGATCACCAATCCCAGGTTTTTAAATTTAAGTTCCGGGGATAGGAGTTTGTGGGTGCCGACAACAATATCGATGGTTCCATCCCGCAAACCGTCGATCACCTTTTGCTGCTGTTTGCCGGTACGGAAACGGGAGATGCTCTCCACCTTCACCGGCCAGTCGGCGAAGCGATCGGCAAAGTTTTGATAGTGTTGTTGGGCCAACAGGGTGGTCGGTACCAGCACCGCAACCTGTTTGTTGCCCTGGGTCGCCGTGAATGCGGCACGCATGGCGACTTCGGTCTTACCGAATCCCACGTCACCGCACACCACCCGGTCCATGGGCTGGCTCGACACCATATCCTGCAATACCGCGTCGATGGTCTGGAACTGGTCCGGTGTCTCCTCGAATTCAAAGGAGGCCGCAAAGGCCTGATACTCGTCATCCGGTGCGGGAAAGGCCACTCCCTGACGGGCGGCGCGCCGGGCATAGATCTCCAGCAGTTCCGCGGCCACGTCACGAATCTGTTTGGCCGCTTTACGCTTGGTTTTTTCCCACTGGTCTCCCCCCAGGCGGTGCAGGGGTGCATGCTCCGGCGATGCCCCCGCGTAACGGCTGATCAGGTGAAGGGAGGCCACCGGCACGTAGAGTTTGTCACCACGGGCATATTCCAGGGTGAGAAACTCGGTCTCCATACCGCCCACATTGATGGTCTGCAGACCGAGATAGCGACCCACTCCGTGGTCTTCATGCACCACCGGGGCGCCCATGTGCAATTCGGTGAGATTGCGCACAATCTGGTCGGGGTCCTGGCTGACCTTGCGCCGTCGCCTCTCCTGGCGTACCCGCTCGCCATAGAGCTGGGTCTCGGCGATCAGGGCGATGCCCTGCTGCTCCAACCATAATCCCTGTTCCAGGGGCGCCACACACAAGCCGATGCTGATACTGCTGTTGATGAAGGCATCCCAGCTCTCAACCACCTTGGGGTCGATATGCAGATCCCGTAGGGTACCCAGCAACATCTCCCGTCGACCGGCGCCTTCGGCGATAAACAACACCCGCATCGGTTTACTCGCGAGAAAGCCCCTCAGGGAAGAGGCGGGGTCCTTGCTGCGGGCCTGGAACGCGACTGGGGGAGGCAGTTGGGTATTGAAGTTGACCGCAGCGGCATAGCCTTTGGTGCGGGTCGCTACTTTGTGATAGCTCAGGGCGATCGAGTTACCCTGTTTTAGCCGTGAGACCAGTTCATCCGCCCCCAGATAGAGCTGATTCGGTGCCAGCAGCGGGCGCTCAATATTATGACGACGCGCTTCAAAGCGCTCCTCCACATCGGTGAAAAAGGTTGCGGCCTGATCTCTCACCGCTTCAAGTTCCAAAAGCATATGTTGTTGCGGGAGATAGTCGAACAGGGTTTGCGTCTGTTCGAAGAACAGCGGTAGATAGTATTCGAGGCCACTGGGTATTCGGCCGTCGGAAACATCCTGATAGATCAGGCTCTGCTGCAGATCCCCCTCGAAGCTGGCGCGATAGTTGCGGCGAAACCGGTTGATACCCTCTTCGTCCATGGGGAACTCCCTGGCAGGGAGCAATTCGATACGAGAGAGCTTGCCGCTGGAGCGTTGGCTCTCCGGATCGAAGATTCGAATGCTATCGACCTCGTCATCGAACAGATCGATGCGATAGGGGTGTTGACTGCCCATGGGGAAGATATCGAGCAGGGATCCCCGCACAGCAAATTCACCATGGGAGAAGACTTGAGAGACGCATTGATAGCCGGCGAACTCAAGATGTCGCCGGGTTTCATCCAGATCGATGCGCTGTCCGCACTCTACTACCAGGCAATGGGCATCCAAAAAATGCCTCGGAGCCAGGCGCTGCATCAATGTGGAGACGGGGGTGACAAGCACGCCCCGCTGCATCTGCGGCAAGCGGTAGAGGGCCAGCAACCGCTGGGATATCAATTCCGGCAGGGGGGAGAAGAGATCGTAGGCTAAGGTCTCCCAA
Organism: gamma proteobacterium symbiont of Ctena orbiculata; assembly: GCA_003094555.1. GTDB lineage: Bacteria > Pseudomonadota > Gammaproteobacteria > Chromatiales > Chromatiaceae > Thiodiazotropha. The sequence continues at coordinate 2,255 of NATW01000121.1, read as the reverse complement.
TCCGGGAAATTGACGACTGGGATTTCAGCACTATCGAGAAAGAAGCCCAATTCACGCTCCAGCCGGGTCGCCGACTGCATATCATGGGTCACTACCAGCAACAGACCCGCATAGGCGCTGGCTGCGTTGGCGATAGCCAATGCGGCGCTGCATCCGTGAAGACCGCCCCATTGCAACCGTTCTTCGATGGCCTGAGGCAGTTTGGGATTGAATGGAGATAGCAGATGCTCGGGTTGTCTAGGCATTTAATCAAGTTTGATGAGATGTTTCGAAAAGCAGGCGATTTTCTCACATCTCACTACAGGACGGCTATCTCTAATGGGGTGAGTAGCTATTCCCATATCCATGTTAAGAAACGGGTCGACCCAGCCGATACGGGATTTATGTTGAGGATTCGATACGGACAAACCGCTTTACTACTGATGTGGTCGTTGCTGCTCTGCCTGTCACCGGTGCAGGGAGGACAGAATACCCGTGTCCTGATCATCCACTCCTACAGCCAAGAGTATCCCTGGACCAAGGGTCAGCACAACGGATTCCTGCAGGTCTTGAAAGAGAACCATGCTGGTGAACTGGTGATCGAGACCGAATATCTCGATACCAAGCGGCTCACCCTGACCCCCGAATACATTACAGCGTACACAAACTACCTCAAGGTAAAATACCGGGAATTCCAGCCAACCGCCATCTATGTCACCGACGACGATGCCTTCGGTTTCATCACGCAGCATATCTCTTCCCTGTTTCCGGGTGCCCCGGTGTTTTTTTCCGGTGTCAACGATTTGAGTACCTTGCAGCGTATCCAGGGACGAAATATCACGGGAGTTATCGAACACAAGGAAATAGCACCGAACCTCAAGCTGCTGGTTGAGATGGATCACCATACAGGCAATCTGGTGGTAATAGGTGACAACTCGCGCACCTATCAGGCCATCGAGCGGGAAATCCGCAAAGAGCTGAGTCATCTATCCTTGACCCGGACCGTTTTTATTGCCAGTGAGAATATCGAGAAGATTCTCAACGCCCTGTCACAATATCCCGACAGTGATATCTTTCTCACCACCCTGGGTGAAATCCGGGGAAAAAATGGCAGAAATCTCACCCTGCGGGAAACCATCCGCCGCATCGCTGAAAGTGGCCATCGCCTGATCATCAGTATGGAGGATGGCTATGTCCAGGACCGTGTGCTTGGGGGTTATGTCACCTCCAGCAAACGTCAAGGAGCCACCGCTGCAGGGCTCTTGGTCCGCTATCTGCGAGGTGAGGGGTTACCCGCTCCGATTAGCGTGAGTCCGAATGAATACCTGTTTGACTACCGTGAACTCACCAGACACGGGATGAGTCTTCCACAGCAGATCCAGGATGTTACCACCTTGCTGAATCCTCCGGAGACCTTCTACCAGCGCTATCGTCTGGTGATATTGGCCTTACTCTACATCTTGGCAGGACTACTGCTGATCTCTGGTACCAGTTTCCTGGTCATTCTGACGCGAAAGAATCGTTTGATCCGCCAGCATGCAGTCAAGTTGAGGCAACAGGCAAAGATCGCCCTGCGAGCCAAGGAGGGGCTGGATGAGGCGCAAAGAGTCGCCAGGCAGGGTAGCTGGGAGTGGGACCTGGAGACAAAGGCGTTTCATCGCTCAAAAGGGCTGGTACACCTCTACGAGATGTGCCTGGAGGATAAAAGGAACAGCCTGGTGGGATTTGACGACAAAGACAATGAGGATATGCATCAGGTACTTGAGAAAACCCTGGCGCAGGTACAAAAGAGCGAAAACAGCATCGAAAAAATCCACCATCTCACCTTGTGCGATGGGCGTAAGCATGTCATGCAGGAGATTGTTCGACTGGTTGAGAACAGAAAAGGGGAGTCCGGTCGCCTGATTGGCACACTGCAGGATATAACCGAGCAGTATCGCGCCCAGGCCCTGTTGCGGGAGAATGAGGAGAAGTACCGACGCCTGTTCGAGATGTCAGAGGACCCCATGGTGTTGATCGTCGATGAGAACATCGGCATGGTAAACCGGGCGGCCACCCGTACCCTCGGATTTGATGACGAAAACCAGCTGATCGGCATGAAACTGCTGGCAATGGCGCCGCAACAACAACCCGACGGCCAGAGTTCGGCGCAAAAAGCCGCCAGGATGATCGAGCTTGCCCACGATCGGGGTTATCAGCGCTTTGAATGGGAGTATCTCGATCTTAACGGCGGCAGCTCGCTGGTGGAAGTCTCTCTCACACGAATCCCCTATGAC
>NATW01000120.1 GCA_003094555.1 gamma proteobacterium symbiont of Ctena orbiculata | reverse complement strand
GGTTACGCCCTTCGCCGCTCCTTCGTAGGCCAATGCCATGGTAAAACCGTGCATACCCGCTTTGGCTGCAGAATAGTTGGCCTGACCGAATTGTCCACGCTGTCCGTTGACCGATGAGATGTTGATGACTCGACCGAAACCGCGTTCGATCATGCTGTTCCAAATCGGACTGGTAACATAGAAAGCGCTGCTCAGGTTGGTATCGATGACCGCATCCCACTGCTCTGATGTCATCTTTTTCATGGTCGAATCCCGGGTGATGCCGGCACAATTGACCAGGATATCCACCGGACCATTTTTTTCGACAATCTCGTTCATCAAGGCCGTTCCGCCCTCAGGGGTGGAAACATCGCCGGCAACGACGTCAATGTCTGCACCTTGTTGCTTTTGGCTTTTCACCCAGGCATCCACCTGGTCAACTTCTGCCGGGTGACAGGTAGCGATAACCTTTGCCCCTTCTTGGGCAAGGCGCAAACAGATCGCGGTGCCGATACCACCCATACCACCAGTGACAACAGCGAGTTTGTCTTTACAGCTCATTCTTGTACTTCCTCAATATCTGATAGCCTAAATCTCTAGCGTGATCATCTCGCAATAAGCAACGAATTGACCATTCAGGCATACAATTCTATTCAACCTAATAAGCCACTCTTCCCTTAGTATTCATTCTGTAGTCGAATAAAGTGCCTGGGCGCTTCATCACTGATCAAGCTGCAGATTCAGGCTCATAAAAAACCGGCGACAGGTGCCGCCGGTTGTCGATAGATCGATCGGGGAGAGGTGCGATTAAGCAGCCTTTTCCGCGACCTTGCTGATCTTCTCGTTAGCGGCAGCCAGATTGGTCTCATACCAAGCACGTACTTCTTCGCCGGTTTTCTGGCTCAGCTCTACAGCCTCGCGGGTCTTGCCCATCAGATCTTCACCCAGTTTACGGCTCAGATCCATCTGACCGCGGACGACCTCATGGTAGTCCTTGGCTTCAGAAACCAGCTTCATCTGTTCCATGCTGGTGTTCATGAGGGTGTTCAGGGTGCTCATCTGTGCATCCATGACCTGATTCCAGGCATTTAGGCTGATGTCGCTCAGTTGACGGAAACTTTCGTAACCGGCAGTGTTGAATTCACTAATCATCTCGATGTTCTCTTTCGCTTTAGCCATGATAGGTTCTCCTGTCGTTTGTGCATTGCAGCATTGTTGCAGTGCAGCATAGTCCAGTTGAAAGGGGCTGTCAAGAGAAATTTGTGCGGCGCACAAAATACTTTTACTGAGTGTGATGGCTGGGAAAAGCGAGTGATAATCTTAATTAATGCTAATTATATCAACTAATTAGGATTATTTTCTTGGCATGGAAAGCTTATGAATCATCTTTTTTCGTATTGGAAAAACCTGCCGCAGTAAAAAAATCCTTCTGTAAATCTGTCCATATTTTCATGTTGTTCTGGGCCAGATTGGTCATGGCGGTAAATGGGTCTTCACCCATATTCTTTTTCAGTTGCTCCTGCTGGGCAGTGAACATACCGAGGCTCTGTTCCAGATAGTTGCCGAATATTCCCTGCAGGGTGCCACCGTAAAAACGGATGATCTGGGAGAGCATATTGGCTGTGAAGAGGGGTTCACCGCCAGATTCTGTCTCTAGGATGATCTGTAGCAGGATATTGCGGGTAATGTCTTCCTCAGAGGTGGAATCCACCACCTTGATCGATTCACCGCTGATAATCAGTTGGCGCAACTGGGTCAGGGTTATGTATTTACTCTGCTCAGTATCGTACAACCGACGGTTGGGATATTTTTTAATGATGCGATCAGACATGGCCCTGCAACTTTTCCTGGATGTATACACCGTCCAGTTTACCCCAAACCTGGCATCGAGAATAATCGAGAAGGCGTTAAAAGGGGGTAAATCGGCTTTCAGATGCTCTTTTTAGGCTTAGATGAGTGGTGTGCAGATCCATTGGTGGGCCGGGTGCGGCCCAGCCGCACTCACCCCACCGGCAGACTGGAACCACACTTTCAGCCCCAACCTGGTGACATCTCAGGTTGGCCTTCAGGCTTTCTCCACCGCCATGGCGACACCTTGGCCACCACCGATACATAGGGTGGCCAGGCCCTTCTGCGAGCCACTGCGTTTCATCTCATGCAGCAGGGTGACCAACACGCGGCACCCGGATGCCCCTATCGGGTGTCCCAAAGCGATGGCGCCACCATGGACGTTCACCTTGGCAGTATCCCAACCCATCTCCTGATTCACGCACATGGCCTGGGCTGCAAAGGCCTCGTTGGCCTCGATCCTGTCCAGGTCATCGACCTGCCAGCCGGCTCTTTCCAGGCACTTGCTCGATGCGGGTATGGGACCGGTGCCCATGATTGAGGGATCAACACCGGCAGATGCGAAGGCAACGATTCGTGCCATAGGGGTGAGCCCCAGCTCTTTTGCCTTGGTCTCGCTCATTACCATCACCACCGCAGCGCCATCGTTGAGTCCGGAGGCGTTGCCTGCAGTGACACTACCCTCTTTGGAAAAAGCGGGGCGCAGCTTGCCGAGAGACTCTGCAGTAGTACCCGGGCGGGGAAATTCATCCCGATCGAAGATGATGGGATCGCCCCTGCGCTGCGGGATTTCTACGGGGATGATCTCATCGGCGAAGACATTCTCATTCAAGGCGGCCTCTGCCTTCTGTTGCGAGGCGGCTGCAAAGGCATCCTGGTCCTCACGGCTGAGATTGAATTTCCCAGCGATATTCTCGGCGGTGGTGCCCATATGGTAGTTGTTGAATGCGTCCCAAAGGCCATCGGTAATCATAGTATCGATCAATTTCCAATCACCCATTTTGCTGCCTTTGCGCGAATTGGGGAGGACATGGGGGGCCATGCTCATGTTTTCCTGACCGCCGGCGATGACCACCTCCGCATCACCACAGGCCACGGCCTGCATGGCTAAATGTACTGCTTTCAGGCCGCTGCCGCAGACCTTGTTGATGGTCAGGGCGGATGTTTCAACCGGTAATCCGGCGGCTATGGCTGCCTGTCGGGCGGGATTCTGGCCGCTTCCCGCAGTCAGAACCTGGCCAAGGATCACTTCATCCACCAGTTCCGGTTTGACCCCGGTACGCTCAAGCAGGCCCTGGATAATATTTGCGCCGAGCTGATGGCCAGGGATACCAGCCAGGCTGCCACCAAATGTACCGATAGCGCTTCGGGCTGCGTCGACGATGACGATATTCTCACTCACGTTGGCTAATCCTCATGTTTTATGTTTATTAAATGGCCCGTCAACAGGCTCAAAACGGACAATGTATGGCGTTTCACATCTGCTTTCGGAACATGCGAACGCTGACTGCAGCCTATGTTTTAGCAAAAAATGTTGCAGCGCACAAATTTTATTGCTAGCTTATTGAGGCATGAGTGTTGAGTTTAGGTTTTTTTCCGTCTCGACACATGATGAATCAATGACACCAATCGACACTATGTCGCTAACACGGGACTAAACCATGAGTGAATCTGCATTCTGGAACGAGGACTGGATGAAGACCCAGCAGAAATACTGGGAAAACTGGACCGATATGAGCCGTCAGGCAATGGGAATGAAGCAGCCGGTGAAGTCACCTATGGAGAGTGCCATGGAGCACTGGTGGCAGGGTCTGTCACCCGGGACCAATGATATGACCCGTGATTTTATGAACAAGATGATGGCCCAGACCCAAAGTTATTTCCGTATGGCCGAGGGTTATTACAAGAATGCCGGTGATAGCCAGAGCTGGATGGATACGGCCAATCGCACAGTTGCCGATCTGCAGAAGCTGTTTAGCGGGAACATGGAGAGTGTTTTCGGCAACTCCGAGGCCGCAGGCGACGATGCCCTGCATAAGATGATGGCCTTCTGGGAGATGCCGATGGATAACTGGCAGCGGATGATCTCCTCACTCTCCCTGATGCCCGGCGATCTGCTGCGCAATATGCCCCATAGCGGTGGTCTGGATCGTTTTCTCAGCGCTCCCGGTCTCGGTTATACCCGGGAAGAGGAGAGACAGTACAAGCAACTGACGCAGCGTGTCGTGGAATACCAGCGTTGCCTGGGCGAATACATGGGATTCTTTTCCAACCTGGGTCTGCTTTCGGCCAATCGCTTGAAAGAGAAGATCGATTCGCTGATGGATGAGGGCAAACAGGTGGATAGCGCCCGTGGACTCTATGATCTCTGGGTCGGCAGTAGCGAAGAGGTCTACGGTGAACAGGTGATGACTCCTGAATATGCCAAGATTCACGGTCGCCTGGTGAACAGCCTGATGGGGCTGAAACAGAAGCTTGGCCAGTTGGTGGATGAGGCGCTGGGTGGTTTGAATATGCCAACCCGCAGGGAGCTGCGCACCCTGCAGGATCGTCTCCAGGAATCACGCCGCGACACCAAGGCCATGCGAGCCGAGATCGAACTGCTGAAAGAGCAGCTCATCGAAATGCGCAATCTGGCGACTAGCAAGCCAGAGCCGAGTGCGGCCAAGACGAAGAAGCGTTCTGCGCCGAAGAAAAAGGCAGTGGCGAAAAAGAGAGTGGCTGCCAAGAAGGCCTAGGCTGACAGCAGCGACAAGGGTAAATGAATCCATCCGAGTGAGATGAATAGTTAGCCTGTTTGCTGAAGTGCCGTGCGAGCAGACTGAGGATTTGAGGAGAATAGACGTGCAACCATTTAATTTACGCCCCGACCAGCTAGCCGAAGAGATGTTCGACTACAGCCGTAAACTGGGTAAGGGGGTTGAGAACCTATTGAATTCCGAAAAGATCGATACCGGTGTAACCCCAAAGGTAGAGGTCTATCAGGAAGACAAATTGAGTCTCTACCGCTATGAATCGCCCGCCGATGTGGTACAGAATTCAATACCGACCTTGATTGTCTATGCCTTGGTGAATCGTCCCTATATGACGGACATTCAGGAGAATCGCTCCACCATACGCAATCTTCTGGCGGCGGGGCAGGATGTCTACCTGATAGATTGGGGATATCCCGATGAGGCGGATCGGGCGGTGACCATGGATGACTATATCAATGGTTACATGGACCGTTGCGTGGATGTGATCCGCAAACGTCATAAACTCGATAAGATCAATATTCTGGGCATCTGTCAGGGTGGTGCCTTCAGCCTCTGTTACAGCTCGTTGCATCCCGATAAGGTCAAGAATCTGATCACCATGGTCACACCGGTGGATTTCAAGACCCCGGACAATATGCTTTCCGCCTGGGTTCAGCATATGGACGTGGATCTGTTGATCGACACCCTGGGTAATGTGCCGGGTGAACTCCTTAACTGGACCTTTCTCTCACTCAAACCTTTCAGTCTCACCGGCCAGAAGTATCTGAGCATGGTGGATGTGCTGGAGGATGAGGATAAGCTGAAGAACTTCCTGCGTATGGAGAAGTGGATTTTCGACAGTCCCGATCAAGCGGGTGAGACCTTCAGGCAATTCGTGAAGGATTTTTATCAGAACAACGGTTTTCTGGAAGGCGGCGTAACAATTGGTGGCCGCCCTGTGGATTTGAAGAACGTTACCTGTCCTGTGCTCAATATCTATGCGGAGCAGGACCACCTGGTGCCCCCTGATTCCTCCCGAGCACTGCGTAATCTGACCGGCACCAAGGACTATACCGAGCTCTCCTTCCCTGGCGGACATATCGGTATCTATGTCAGCGGTAAGGCGCAAAAGCAGGTGCCGCCCGCAATTGGCAAGTGGTTGGACGAACGTTCCTGACAGATTGTATTGAATGATCCTCCGCCGGTAGTCTCTACCGGTTTTTTAGGGGTGCCGCCTGGCACCCTTTTTTTTTCAGATTGGATAGCCAACGTCTGTTTACACAGAAGCCATATCTATTGTGCTGAAAATTGTCGCTCTTTTATCCATATACTGATAGCTTGTTGATGTCTCGCCTGAAAAATATCATCCTTTTTCAGGAGCAGTGTTAGGATTAGTGGATGGTTGTTTGAATCCTCACCCACCAGTGGAATTATCGGCAGATGGCACAAGAAAGAGAATACTCGAACGAAATATCGAAATGGTTGCAGGAGTTTATCCGCCAGGATTCCGCCAGCGGCATACTTTTGATTATTGCCGCTGTATTGGCCTTGGTGCTTGAGAATTCACCCTTGAGTTGGCTCTATGATGCCCTGCTTGATACGCCCGTTGAGATTCGCATCGGTGAGCTGCAACTTGCCAAACCCCTGTTGCTGTGGATCAACGACGGTTTGATGGCGGTATTTTTTATGTTGATCGGGCTCGAAGTGAAGCGGGAGTTTCTTGAGGGAGAGCTCTCCCGCCCGGACCAGATCATTCTGCCCGGATTGGGTGCGATCGGTGGCATGCTGGTACCCGCTGCCATCTATTACTGGTTGAATCACGGCGATCCGGCAGCCTTGAACGGCTGGGCGATCCCCGCCGCCACGGATATCGCCTTTGCCCTTGGGGTTATATCCCTGTTAGGCAGGCGTGTGCCTGTTTCCCTGCGGGTCTTTTTGATGGCACTGGCAATCTTCGATGACCTGGGGGCGATAATCATAATCGCCATCTTCTATACCGCGGACCTATCCTTTGCCAGTCTGATCATCGCCCTGGCGGCAATTGTGGTGCTGTTTATCTTGAACATAATGCACGTGTCCCGGGTTTCAGCCTATGTGCTGGTGGGGGTGATTCTCTGGATTGCGGTATTGAAATCTGGCGTACATGCCACCTTGGCAGGCGTGATCCTTGGACTCATGATCCCTCTCAAGGATGCAAACAACAGTCAACGTTCTCCTCTCAAGGAGGTGGAGCATGGACTGCATCAATGGGTGGCGCTGTTGATTGTACCCATATTTGCATTTGCCAATGCGGGTGTATCCCTCTCGGGTCTGACCTTTGAGTCATTGCTTGAGCCGATACCACTGGGCATAGCCGCGGGTCTCTTTCTCGGTAAGCAGATCGGTATCATGCTGTTTTGTGGTGTAGCCATCATGCTTGGTTTTGCCAAACTACCCAGCGGTGCCAGCTGGTCGGGTTTCTATGCGACCACGATACTTTGCGGCATCGGTTTCACCATGAGTCTCTTTATTGCATCGCTGGCCTTTGAACAGGGAGGTATCAGCAATATTATCATGGGAGACCGCCTAGGTATCCTGCTTGGCTCCGCACTTTCCGCCGTGGTTGGTTTTCTGATTCTGAAAATGTTGAATCCCGCAATCGCTGAGGGAGGATCGAGGTCTGACTAAGTTTGCTTTTTTTAATTACGGGATAGCGCTGATCAGCCCCCGTTTTCCACGATATAGCCGAGGCTCTCTTTGTCAAAGCTGTGCGGTTGTATCTGGCAGAGGTTGAATATCTTTTCGCCACTGCAGACATTTCCCTTCAGTAACATGCGAATCTGGTCTCGACTGATGGGAAACCATGGGAATCTATCGAGTGCGGCTGCGGCCAATGAAGGGGCGAATGCCGGTACCGGAAGCATGAGCTTGTGCTTGCCAAGGGTTTCAGCGATGGTTTTCAATATCTCTCGCCAGGTGAGGTTTTGCGGGCCGCCCAGGGTGTAGATATCACTGTAGGTCTCTGGCCTGTCAAGTGATAAAACAAAGGACTCGGCCACATCCTCCACGTGTACCGGAGAGAGCTCGAAACCACCGGGTTTGGAGGGGATCAGGCCTTCATAAAATAGTGGTGCGGGTAGGGGAGAGTCGATGATATCCCGCTTCAGCATGGTGACGAATTCAAGTCTTCCATGGGGATTGCCGAAGATTACGGAAGGGCGGAAAATAGTCCAATCAAGGCCACTGCCTGGGAGGTGGTTTTCCGCGGCCAATTTAGTCTTCTGATAGGGCGTCAGACCAAGTTCGACACCGTTGGCACTCATCAGGAGAAAACGTTTGATCCCCTGTTCTTTTGCCACAGAAGCGGTTTTGATGACCCACTCGTGCTGAAGTTTGTCGAAAGTGATTCCCTTGGAGGGATATTCCCTGAGAATACCGATGTTGTAGATCACCGCGTCGACCCCAGTCAGTAGACGCCTAAGTGATTTATTATCTTCGATATCCCCGCTTACCCACTCGAAAGGTTGGGTTGGTTTGAATGAGTGAGAAGAGTCCTCTCTAACCAATAGTCTGGGTATATGACCATGTTGTAGCAGTTTCTCCGTCAAATAGTGACCGACAAAGCCAGTGCCGCCCAATAGTGCCACTTTCATGACGTCTCTCCCTCTTGTTACTATTGGTAATTATTGTATTGTAATCGATATAAGTTTTTCCGTTGCAAAGAATAAGGTTACAAATAATCACATTGCATAATTTTTCCCGGCAAGTGACTTACCGAAACGGAATCTGTTGTTTTCGTAAGGACATTTGCAGTTCATGAAATGCCTGCTTGATATCCCCCCTGCCACGAATGCCGAGTTCAATATAACTATTCGCACCATAATAGCCACAAGCGCGCTCTCAGGGGTATCTATAACTTGCAGGGATAGTTCACTAAGCTGTTGACTTGATGAGGGGTATAACTGATCCAGGACCCATTCGGCCATGGGCCAGGCCATTTGCGGGAATCCGGGTAAAAAATGGTGCTGATTAATCGAGAATCCTGGAATCTGGTTATAGGGATTGGGAATGAGTTCGGCCCCCCTCGGCAGGTTGGCCATCTCTACCCGGGTTGGATAGGCCTCTTCGCCATAGCGCCTTTCAATCAAAGCTACCGCCTCAGGATGATAATCCAGTTCAACCCCAGCGGCTTGCGCGGCGCAGGCCCTAGGTGAAGTCCTCTGTGATCCAGTAATTGTCGGAAATAGGTGAAATGCCTGTCCTCTCTGCCCCCGAGGAGTATTTCATCGCCGATGATGATAAGTCCAAACGATCTGTTCACGGTACTTTTCTAATCTCATTGGTATACGGCATGTCCGCATCCTGCCTTCATGGATGTGAAGGGGCAGATTCCTGGCTAATGTAACACTGTTATAGCAAACTCCACTGGGGGGTGTCTCCACGATTTTGCTGTCTGTTTATACTTTGGTATCTGGTCTATCCTAATTGACATACTATCCGAGAAGTAGTCATCTTGGATTGGGGGTTCGTTATCGTCGAAACCGTTCACGCTGCGATGGCTGAGCAACACTCTGACGAGGCTACACTATGTTATCTGGCAGATTGAAAATCCTGCAGGAGATGCCGATCTTCGGCGGTGTAAACGAAGCATCTCTCAAGTCAATACTTGACAAGGCCAGGATCGTCAAGGTGGAGAGAGGCGGTTATTTTTTTCGTGAAGGTGATCTGGATAATTCAATCTATATCATTGAGCAGGGTCAGGTGGCGGTGTATCGATATTCGAATGAAAAGCGCTACAAACTCCGGGAGCTGGGCGAGGGGGACTGTTTTGGAGAGATGGCGCTAATGGACTGTAAACCCCGCAGTGCGGAGGTGATGGCACTCTCAGACAGTAGTGCGATTCAGGTGACAGCCGCACAGTTGGCCGAACTCTATGTCTCCAATTCGGAACAGTATACATTGATCTATATGAACCTGGGGAGAGAGGTTTGCCGGCGTCTGAGAGATGCCGATTCCCGGCTGTTCATACACGATATCGAATCAAGAGAGAGCATGAAAAACAGTGGCGCCGCACCAGGCTGATAAGACATAGCCCGAGAATGAGATTGGGCTTTCAAATAGTGTTTCTTAGTCCAAGGGAGTCCGGGTGCGGATGTAGATAGATTTGCCTTGACATGTAACTGTCCGGATGGTGTCTGAAGTAGTGCCTGAACAGGGTTATCGGGACGATGAGTGGTGTTTCGCCTCGGCGATAGGCCTGTATACTGGCAGTCAACTCCCTTTTGTCATCGCTGCTGGTATGTTTTTTCAGATATCCCATGATATGTTGCAGAACATTGGCATGCCTTTTTCGAGTGACACGCCGTTTCAGTGTCGGCATCAATTCTTGAATATAGTCGTCGGCTATTCTGCTCAGATCCATATCAGAGAGGTTTGAGAGTAGTCTGCCAAGGCGTTGGTAGGCTGCCTGAGAATGGGCCATAATCAGATATTTATGATCAGTGTGAAAGGCGATAAGAGCAGCGGGTGTGAGTCCGGAAACTAATAGCCTTTTCCATCGATGATAGACATAGACACGATTAATGAAGTTTTCTCTGAGCACATAATCATTCAGCCGACCCTCCTCTTCAACAGGTAACAGGGGCTGATGATGCATCACTATTCTGGCGTATACACCAGTACCCTTTCGCAAACTCTGGTGACTGGTTTCAGAGTAGACCTTGACCCGTTCCATACCACAACTGGGAGAGTTTTTTTTCAATATATAGCCACTGATATCCCGTAACTCATCTGCCTTTTTACCTGCGAATTGTTCCATTTTGTCAGTGACATCCCAGTTGGGATCAGCGACTCCCACCAGGCGAGGATGTTCGTGGTCACCCATAAGCCGGATTGTGGGACGAGGGACGCCGAGGCCGATTTCAGCTTCAGGGCAGATCGGTAAAAACTCAATATACTTACCCAAGGTCTCGATAATATATCGATCCTGTTTATGTCCACCATCATAACGAACATTATGCCCGAGTAGACAGGCGCTGATAGCAACTCTTGGCTGGGCTGCAAATGGGGTGTTATCTGTCATTCTTGAATTCTCACCGTGTGTGCGGTTAGACTCCCTTTATATCCTATCTTTTACAAAAGATTTACCATCCACAATTGTAGTTATTAAGGTAAAGGTTGATGAATCAGCATCAGACAGCCTACGAAGAAATGGGTGGCGAAAAAACTGTTCGGCAACTGGTTGACAGATTCTATGATCTGATGGACCAGCAGCCAGAGGTAGAAAAATTACGCCATTTACATGCTAAAAGCCTGAAGGTGTCCCGGGAAAAACTGTTTCTATTTCTATCCGGGTGGTTCGGCGGTCCGGATCTCTATGTGCAAAAGTATGGTCATCCCAGGCTCCGCGCCAGGCACCTGCCTTTCAGTATCGGTATCGAGGAGAGGGATCAATGGATGCATTGTATGCGCCAGGCGATGTCGGATGTGGGATTGGATGCGGGATTGCAACAAAAGCTAGATCAGGCATTTTTCAGAACAGCTGATTTCATGCGCAACCGGCAGGAAGCGGATCAGGACAAGACCTTCAAGATATTGCCTGCTGGTGAGCAATAACAGAGAAAACGATATACTCCTCCTACGTTGATCAAGGCCTTAGCAGTTTACTCCAGCCAGATTCCTTTTCCCGCAAACCACTCCTTATCGATACGCCAGTTGACCTGGTCGATATCCTCCCGACTGAGGACCAGTTTACGGACCTTGGATTGAACTGCTGCCAGCTCCTGCTGTGCCTCGATAAGTTTTGGGTGTTGATCGTTTAGGCTTTTGAGGTCGGGCCTGATCAGACCGATAAATCTCACAGCAGGCATCTCTCTTGACCTGGGAGATGACATGACCGCAGTGTTTCCCTGTATTTCCAGTGCCCTGAAGGGATAGGGATAAGAGGATATCTGCGAATCCTGTTTTAGCATGGTATCTATCTCGCCGACGCGGAAGTCCAATGTCACTAACCATGCAAACAGCAGACTAAGACATATCCCCGCTAGGATGGCCGCATAGATTTTAGTACCTCGATCAAGACTCATCATTTGCCCTCCACTTTTGGTCCAAGGCTACACAGAGCGCTCGAACAGGGACAATGACAATCCTCAGTGATGTGGATTTATTCTTGCTCTATTGCTGGTGAGACAAGGGCCTGGAATCGAGGTGCAAAATAAGCCAGTGTGCAGAGCAGGTAAAGCAGGGTAGGTCGGGTGAGGGGTCTGTGCCGGCTGGCACTGATTCCCCTCACCCCAGGGCTCTTGAGCCTGTTACTCTGTGATAAACGATTGCACCTGTTGCATGGAGTGTACCGATGGCCGGTGACGTTGAATCATCTTCGGCAGCCTGTTCAATGCTGATGAAGCATCATTCGCAGCGGGAAAGTTACCGTAGATCAATGCATATTTGCGGTTACTTTTAACGCTAACCGGCAGGTAAGCAAGTTCGTCATCCAAGTAGGTGTGATAGCGTTCCGCCAGTTTATACATCTCTTGCTTGTCGTTGACGGTTGCAATATGAATCGTATGGTTCTCGGCAGGCTGGTTGGCAACCCATTTGGATCCGTGAATGACATTGCCATTACCGAATGTCTTATGTGGACGCATATTGGTGACGCGACCATCCAGGGTTTCAACCTGGTCGCCTATCGTGACCAGACGGTCATTGATAGCGGAGATTTCGTTGTTTACGACTTGCTGAGATTCCGCTGTCTGCTTGCTGAGCCGGCCAAGTTGTGAATCGGTCGCGGCAAGCTGATTATTGGTTGAGTTGATCCCGGATTGCAATGCGGTATTGGTCTGGGATTCGGAACGCCAATTGCTATATTCAGTGCCCATGAAAACAACAAAGGCGAGAACCAGCAATGCAATCATTCCACCCAGGATGCGAAAATGACGCTTTTCCAACATAATCAATGAAACCAGGGCCTTGGCACCTCTTTCAACACGCTCTTGAAGATCACTGATCTGACCACTGTGCTCTTCACTACGTTCACGCAAATCGTCGATGGCATCGGATAGCTCGGAGCTGCGCTTAGTCAGCATTGTTGTCGACCTTGACAGCTCCCGGCTCTTCTTGGTCAGCTCTCCAGCAGTACCCTCCACTTCGGCTACGCGTTTCTCCAGGGCCTGATCCACCGCCTGTAATTTCAGCATCCGCGCCTGGCTGGATTTGATCTCCTCTTCAGCCCGGTCGAGGTTCTTGCTGATCTCTATATTTTCATCAGCCAGATTTTGGTCCCGCTCCTCGCTGCTTTTTGCCAGGCTGTCAATTTCTGCCACCAGTGCGTTTTCCAGATCCTGCAGCATCCTGGCATTGTCTTTGATGCTTTTGTTCAGGGTTTGAGAGGTCTGTTTTGATTTTTTTCCCAGCTCATCGGTACGTGCGATCAGTGCCTGATAGCCGTCGCTGAGCAATCCTATGTCGGAGTCGGATTTATCACTGACCTGATTGATCTGCTTGGAGATCGCCTTTATGTTCTTGCTGATGTTGGCGGACTTGTCCGATAGGGATTTATAGGCATCATCGAGGGCGCCTAGTTGTTGATAGGTTTCAGAGACCTTTGAAGTCAAATCGCTTCCCTTGTCACTGAGGTGGGAGAGGCTGCTTTTGACGCTGCGATTGGTCTTACTCAACTCGCTTCTGAGATCATCCAGGTCTGTGTCGATCTTGCCGATTTTATTGTTCAGTTCGTTCGGTAGCGATGGAGATGAGGCTGTGCCTTCCAATTCAATCAGGTTCTCTTTCTGTTTGGGATTGTCGGATGATGTCGAGGTGATTGATTTTTTACTTGCTGAAGATCTTTTAGCCATGAAATTACCCCTTATTTCTGCGCCGAACACGCATTCTTATTCCATACGAATGAAAATCCTTAGGTACGGTAAATTAGCATATTATAATATAGATAGATAATTTGATTTATTAGAGGATAATTCACAGAACTATAGAGTGGTTAATAACTCATTGAAATTAGGGAGAAATTATAGAAATAAGACGATATTATGAGCTTTATGGGGGGCTCAGATCTGACAGGATGGCTGTTATTTTAGCGACATGGCTAACCCATGGGCCTAGTGGCTGGTGTTGATGCTACCTGTATGGTCTTCACTTGCGTGGCCTGTATCTGAAAAACCGGGGTAATCTTCCACACGCCAGCGCTGCTCAACATGATCGTTTTCATCGACGAAGCGGAGTTTCGACCATGACGCAAGACTCACGATGAAAACCAGGATCAAGACGATGGCGACGTTCTTCGGGGTGAACATGTAATAAATCTCCAATCAGCCCCATCCAAAGGAAAGAAAGATCTGGAATGGGGTGTAATATGGAGTTTACTCCAGGCAACACGATTTCCATGGGTAAATATCACATACTTTATTTAGGGTTTGGCGGGCTGATTCTGTTGCTGACGCTTCCGCTGCGTACGGATGCGGAGTTGTGGATGGGACTGTCAATTGAAAGATTGAGTGCCAGCGGATGGGCCATGCAGGATATCAAAATTGACCTTGGTCTGGCTGGTGCTGCACAACTAACCGTTCAACTGACTGCCGCTTCATTCAAACACGATGCACTGCCTGGGGGGGTTGAGGGTATTCGCCTGGATTGTCCGTTGCAACTGAAACAACAAACCTATCAATGCAGTGATGGACGTTTGAGCATCGCCAAATCCCCGTATGGACCACAGGAGCTTAAGGTCAGTGGCGAGTTTGTGGATAGTGAACACCTGACAATCAATGCTCATGGCGTGAAGTTGGCGCAGGGCGAAATAGACGTTGAACTCGAATTGAACCAGGGACGCTGGGATCTTGCGCTGCAGGGCGAGCGTTTGAAATTGCAGCGCTTGGGCCGACTATTTGCTGCGCATCTCCTGCCTAAAGACTCCGATCTCTCCGGTGAAGCAAAAATGGTCGCACAACTGTCAGGTTTCAAGGCTGATCCTGAGAGGCTCGATTTGACCCTCCAGGTTGCCAAGTTCGCGTATGCGGATGTGGAGGGGCTGCGGGTTGCCGAGGATGGAGAGTTCAGGTTGGACCTTAAGGCACAGCGAAAAGGTTCTGACTGGCGGGGGGATACCAGGCTTTCATTAAGCAATGGTCAGTTCTATTCAGATCCTTTTTATGTGGAGGTGACCAAAGAGCCGCTATCGGTTGAGTGTCAGTGCCAATGGAGGCCTTCCGCAGATTTGTTGCTGATCCATGCCGCAAAGGTCGTTGTGCCACAGGTCATGCAATCACAGGGTAGTGCCAGGGTCGATATGTCTACGGGCGAGATATTGAGCGCCGAGATAGATCTACACAGCGATCGCG